>DATICE010000163.1:0-22742 GCA_035456985.1 Burkholderiales bacterium
ATAGGCGCGGTCGTGCGCGGAGCTGATGGTCGCCGTTGCGACCAGCGGTTACTTCGAAGCGGACGGCGTGATGAGGCCGGAGGTCGGCGAGCTCGGCGCGGCGGAGTAGAGCTTCTTCGGCATGCGGCCGGCGAGAAACGCGGCGCGCCCCGCTTCCACGGCCAGCTTCATTGCGGAGGCCATGAGCACCGGGTTCTTCGCCGCGGCGACCGCGGTGTTCATCAGCACGCCGTCGCAGCCGAGCTCCATTGCGATGGCGGCGTCCGATGCGGTCCCGACGCCGGCGTCGACCAGCACCGGAACCTTGGCCTGCTCGATGATGATGCCCAGGTTCCAGGGATTGAGGATGCCCATCCCCGAGCCGATCAGCGAGGCGAGCGGCATCACGGCCACGCAGCCGGCCTCCTCGAGCTGCCGGGCGATGATGGGATCGTCCGAGGTATAGACCATCACCTTGAAACCGTCCTTTACCAGCGTTTTCGCTGCGGCCAGGGTGTCCACCACGTTGGGGTAGAGCGTCGTCGGGTCGCCCAGCACTTCCAGCTTTACCAGGTCATGGCCGTCGAGCAGTTCCCGGGCGAGCCGCAGCGTGCGCACGGCGTCGTCCGCCGTGTAGCAGCCGGCGGTGTTCGGCAGCAGCGTGTACTTCGACGGCGGCAGGAACTCGAGCAGGCTCGGCTGCTTGGGGTCCTGGCCGATGTTGGTGCGGCGAATCGCGACCGTGACGATCTCGGCGCCGCTCGCTTCCACCGCCGCGCGCGTTTCCGCGAAGTCCTTGTACTTGCCGGTGCCGATCAGCAGCCGCGAGCGGTGCGGCTTGCCGGCGATCACCAGCGGGTCGAGGTTTTCATGCGGTTTCATATTTATCCCCCGCCGACCGCGACCACGATCTCCAGCCGGTCGCCCTCCGCGAGCCGCTGCTCGGAGAAACGGCTGCGCGGCACGATCTCGCCGTTGCGCTCGAGAGCGACGCGCTTGCCCGCGAGCTCGAGCCGCGTCAGCAACTCGGCGCAGTTGAGCGGCCGCTCGAATTGCCGCGCTTCGCCGTTGACGGTGATCGAGATCATCAGGTTGAAGGTTCGGGGAAAGCGACGATCATTTTACCGCCCGGCTGCGGTTTGACAACTGCGCCGGGATAACTGTTTCACCGGGGAGCGCCGGGTCTTGCCGACCGGTAGCGCAGCGCTGCATTGGAGGCGGCAGCTTCGGCCCGCGCCGCATCGATCAGACCGTGAGTGGGCGCGAGCGTGCAGACCGGATCAGTCGCCGCAGCATCGCCGGTGAGATGGTAAGCCTGGCAGCGGCAGCCGCCGAAGTCGATGCTGCGCCGGCTGCAGCTTCGACACGGCTCCGACATCCACGCTTCGCCGCGGAACGCGGTGAAGCCGGGAGAGTCGGACCAGATTGCCGCAAGAGCCCGGTCCCGCACGTTCTCGAACGTAAGTTGCGGCAGCGTGTGCGCTGCATGACACGGCAGCACGAGACCATCGGGGCTGATGACGATGAAACGGCGTCCCCAGCCGTCCATGCAGGTCTTGGGATACTCGCCGAAGTAATCGGGAGTCACGAACAGGATCTCCATGCGGCCGAGCAGGCGCTGCCTGGCATCGGCGGCGGCGGCGCGCGCGCGATCGAGCTGCTCGCGCGTCGGCAGCAATGCGCGCCGATTCACCAGCGCCCAGCCGAGATATTGCGTGTTGGCGAGCTCCAGCCGGTCGGCGCACATGCGTTCGGCTAGCGCGATCATCTCCGGGACGCGGTCGAGATTCTCGCGGTGCAGGACGATATTGAGCGTGAGCGGCATGCCCAATTCCTTGACCCACCGGCCGACCTCGAGCTTCTTCTCGAACGAAGCGTACCCTGCGACGCGATCCGATGCGTCGGCGGTTACGTCCTGGACCGATATTTGAACGTTATCCAGGCCCCTGGCGCGAAAGCTCTCCAGCCGCGCCCGAGTGAGCGGAATCCCGCTGGTGATGAGGTTGGTATAAAGGTCGAGCTGTCGCGCGCCTTCGATCAGCTGTTCGAGATCGTCGCGAACGAGCGGCTCCCCGCCCGTGAGATTGAGCTGTACTACGCCCAGATCCTCGGCTTCGCGCAGCACGCGCAGCCAAGTCTGCGTGTCGAGTTCCTTGCGCCGGCGCGCCCAGTCAACAGGGTTCGAGCAATACGGGCAGCGCAGCGGGCAGCGATAGGTCAGCTCCGCTATCAGCGTGTAGGGCCGGAACTCGCTGCTCACGTCGCCTCCTGTACCAGCCCCCGCTCCGCCAACGCAACGAGGAGATTCATCACCTCGCGCTCGACCGTCGGCACATCCTGCCCATATTTTGCGGCAAGTTGAGCGACGATGGCGCCGACAGTATGCTCGCCGGTGCAAAGCTGCGCCACGTCTGCCGCGGTGGGGTTGAGAACCAGTCCCTTCTCCGGGTAAAGCAGCATGTAGCGCTCTGCTTTTCGATCATAGCGCAGCCGCACCTTCGCGGCGAGACGCGGCCGGCTCTCGAGCGAGATCGCGTCAGGCACGTCCGCTCCCCGGTCCCCACCCCGGCTCGATGTAGGCGGCGTAGACGCAGTCCAGCAGGTGCCAGAGAATCTCGGTCTTGCGGATCAACGCGGCCACGCAGCGTTCCTGCAGCTCGTATGCCGTGGCGTGTCGCACCACGAATTCGATCGCTTCCTCCGAATCGCGACGGGCGCGGGTCACGCGGGAACGGAAATATTCGAGCACCTGCGGGCTGACCCACGGGTAGTGCTTTTCCCAGGCGAGCACGCGCTTCGACATGATATCTGGCGCGAAAAACTCGGTCAGCGAAGAAGCCACTGCCTCGAGCAGGCTACGGCTGCGCACCAGCTCGACGTAGGCGTCGCATGCAAAACGCACCCCCGGCAGCACCGACCGGCAGCTTGCGACTTCCTCGCGATCGAGCCCGACGCCGTCCGCGAGCCGCAGCCACAACGCGAGCCCGCCTTCGCCGTCGGCCGAGCCATCGTGATCGTGAATGCGGCGTATCCACATGCGGCGGAACGCGGGATCCTCGGACTTGGCAAGGATGAGCGCGTCCTTGATCGGGATGCGGGTCTGATAGTAGTAGCGATTGAGGACCCATTGCTGGAGCTGCAGGCGGGAGAGCTTGCCTTCGTGCATCAGCACGTGGTAGCGGTGCCCGTCGTGGTAGCGCTTCTCGCCCTCGCGGCGCAACCAGCCGATGAATTCCTCCCGCGGCAGCGGTGTTCGTGCGGGGCCGCTCACAGCGCCACCTCCATCCCGTCGCAGGCGATCTCCCACCCACCCGCCTCGGCCTGCCTGCGCTCGGGCGAGTGCGGTCGGAGCAGCGGATTGGTGTTGTTGATATGGATGTAGATACGGCGCGATGCGCGCATGCCGGCAAGCCGGCCAAGGCTGCCATCGGCGCCGCCGACGGGCAGATGCGCCATTTCTTCCGCGCGTTTGGTGCCGAGGCCGAGCGCGATCAGTTCATCGCTCGACCAGAACGTGCCGTCGAAAAACACGCACTGTGCGCCGTCCAGGGCTCGGCGTACGGCCGGGGTGATGCCGCCGGCAGCGGAGAAATAGGCGAGGCATCCACCGGTGCCGTGGTCACGAATCAGGAGGCCGATGTTCTCACCGGGATCCGGCGCGGCCAGTCCTTCCAGGTGGACGGGCGGCTTGCCGGGCGCGGGAACCGCCTCGATGGAAAGTCCGCTGGGCGTGCCGTCGGCACCGCTCAGGGCGATGTCGCGCCCCAGTGGCAACGTCCTCCACGTGACCTGCCCCGGAAAGCGCATGAGGGTGCGGTAGAGCACGTTGCCCTCGGTGAACCCCTGGCACACGCGCTCGGTCGCATAAATTACCAGGGGATGGGATTCGCGCAGCGAAAGCAAACCCAACGTGTGATCGAGATCGCCATTGGTGAGCACGACAGCGGCGATCGGCGAGTGGCGAGGCCCGCGCGGATGCAGCGGCGGGTAGCTTTCGACCTGCGAACGGATCTCGGGTGACGCGTTCAGCAGAAACCAGCGCGCGTCATCGCTGCTGATCCCTACACATTCCTGGGTTGACGGTCTGGCGTCCAGAACGCCCGCGCGGAGGTCGCGGCAATTGGGGCAGCCGCAGTTCCACTGCGGGAAACCGCCACCGGCGGCAGCACCCAACACCTTGATACGCATGGTGGATGCGCACGCATCCCGCGCCTCGCCCCTGGGTCGGCGCGAGTGGGGTCGGTAGCTTTCTTAGCGGAAAGACCTATACGCCGGGTTCGCGGCCGTCACCGAAATCGTCCTGATAGGAATTGATTTCGGCGTCCATTTTTACTTCGACAAACGTCGGTGTTTCCCAAATCATCGCAGTACTCCCTTGGTGAGGTGCGAGAGCGAACCTGTATGGCAAAATTCAGGTCGTTGCCACTATATACCACAACCATGGCCGGGCGGCCATCGGTCGCGGGTCCGGGCAATGGCGCCCGGCAAGAACTCCAGATTGCGGTGACGGGCAGTCCCTTCGTAAAATTAATGCGTTACGCGGGTGTAGTTCAATGGCAGAACATCAGCTTCCCAAGCTGAATACGTGGGTTCGATTCCCATCACCCGCTCCACTCCTCATTGGCAGAAGGTAGAGGAGCGCCTGCCCGGCAGCATTACGGTTGCGTGGAGTTCAAGCCCACGAAGGTGCCGCCGTTGTAGCGTGCGAGCTCGCGCATCAGCGTCGCGAAACGGACCCCGGTGTAGCTCGATTGCGCCGGTGGCGCGAACGTCGTCGGGAAGCCCACGCCGTGAATCCGGACCGGCCGGTTGCCCGAGGCATCTGGGCGGTTCAGTGAATCGACTTTCCGCACGACGTCGTCGATCGACGGTCCGGTGAACTCGTCGCCGAAGACGTAGAGGCTGATCTTGTGGTCCGGGTTGCGGTACATGCGGATTGCCGTCTCGATGCCTTCCGCGGGGCTGCTCTTGCTGAACGGCTTCCAGTCGCGCAGCCGCTCGACGATCGCGGCCCGGCGGGCGGCGCTGTCCGGAATCCACTGGCCGGCGTACTGCGAGAACATGAACTGCCCGATGTCGCTCATCACCTGTATTCCCTTGACCCTGGGATAGACCTTGAGGGTTTCCTCCACTTTGCGCCGCATCGCCGTCCAGGCAAGCGATTGCATGCTGCCCGAGGTGTCGACGATGAAGATGACATACTCGCTGTCCACCGGGATTCCGGCGACGAATCGCTCCGGCGGCGCCGCCCGGCGCTGCGCGAGGAGCCGCTTCATTTCCTCGGTCAGCTCCTGCTGGGCGAGGGCCAGCTGATCGCGGATGCGGTTCTGCACCGTTGCGGTGTCGCGCGCCGCTCGGTAGCGTCCCTCTATAGTCGTGAGCTCGTCCTGGTAGCGGGCCACCAGCCGCTCCGCCTTCGCGGCATCGGCGTGGCGTGCCGCAAGTTCCGCCCGCAGGGATTTCAGGCGCGCCGCGAGCTCGGCGCGCTCCTCCTGCAGCACGCGCAGCTCGGCGCGCAGCGTCTCCGCGTCGCGTTCCATCACCTGGGGCTCCGCGCCGCGCGCGATGACGAACAGCAGCAGGACGGCGCCGAAGCCGCAGAAGATGGCGTCGAGGAAAGAGAGCGAGACGCGCTCGAAATCCTGCCTGCGCCGTGGCCTCACGGCCAATCCTCCGCGGGGCTGATGAACGAGCCGCGGCTCGCCTGCGCAAGCCGCCAGAAGGCGGACGCCGCCATCGGGTCGCCCTCCATGGGGAGAAGGAGAACGTTGACCGGTATGCCCCGGGGAAGGCTCGCCAGCGCTTCGTCGAAGTAGCGCAGGCGCTCAGCACCCGCGATCGTGTAGCGCTCGCCACGCTCGCGATCGATCGTGGGAAGTCCGTCGGTCACGAGGAACACGTTGTCGGGCCGCGGCTTCAGCTCGCTCACGACTTTGAGCGCGTGATAGAGGCTCGTCCCGCCCGCGGGAACGATCTTCTTCGTGGCATCGACCGCCCCGTTGAGCACCGCCGGATCGCCTGCGTCGAGCCAGCGCCCGGCGCTCTCGCGCACGACCGCCTCGGCGCGCTCGTTGAAGGCGTAGATCTGGAATCGCGAGCCCGGGGGGATTTGCGTCGCGATCCAGTCCAGCGTGGCGAGCGCCCGGCGCCACTTTTCTGCCTGTCGCTGCTCGGCCGCGGGGAGGTTGCGCAGCCGCACGACATCGGCGATGCGCTCGGCCAGCATGCTCGCGGAGGTGTCGAACAGGATGAGGATGCGCTCGCCTCCGACCTTCAGGCCGGTGAGATACTGGCGGTCGCCTTGCCCCGGGAAGGCCCGCAGGCGATCGCCCTCCTCGGCGCGTTGCAGGGCTCCGCCTTCCAGGCGCTTCAACTCCTCGTCGCGGGACTTGAGATCGGCCTTGAGGCGATTGACGTGCTCCTCGCGGGCGATGCGGTTGGTTTCGAGCTGCGCGATGTCGTAGCGCCGACCCGCGATATTCTCGGTCATCGTTCTTGCCTGGGCAAGCAGGCGCTGATTGCGCCCGCCCGCCCGGTCGACGTCCGCGACGAGCGCGGCGGCTTGTTCCCTGCCGCTCAACACCTGGCGCTCCAGCGCGTCCACTTCCTGCTTGAGGGCCTCGGTTGCCTCGCGCCGCGCGGCGACGGAGTTGTGGCTCAATATGAGGAACAGCAGCACGAGCGCGCCGAAGCCGCAGCAGATGGCGTCGAGAAACGACAGGCTGAGGGTCGTGAAAGGGCGGCGGCGCTTCATTTAGCTCACGCGCATGTGCCGGATCAGGCGGTCGTTCACGTAGGTCTCGGTATCCAGGGCCAGGCGCTCCTGCGCGAGCTGGAGCTGGTGGACCAGGAACATGAGGACTACGGCGAGCAGCAGAGCGACGAGGGTCGAGTTGAACGCAGTCCCGAGGTTTTCCGTGACGCCGGTAATGTCGCCCTGCACCGCGCGATGGGCGAGCTCCATCGCGTTGCCGATGCCGCGCACCGTCCCGATGAAGCCGATGGAGGGTATCGCCCACGCGATGTAGCGGATCTGCGCGAGCTCGGAATCGAGCCGGTCGCCCTCGTTCTGACACAGTGCCATCGTGGCGGAAGCCGCGTCCTGCACGCTGCGCGACGTCTCGAACCGCGTGAGCGACTGGAACAGCGCCCGGGGCAGGAGCAGATTGCGCAGGGAGGGCTTCAGCGCTTCGAGCGGCTTGGCATAGCGCCGCGCATCCTCCGGCAGGATCTTGATGCCCTCGGCGAGCGGCACCAGGTCGCTCTCGAGCAATCCGCGCTCGCGCACCGCGTCCGCCCACTTGTAGCCGAGTATCGCCAGCGCCCACAGCATGAGTATGATTTCCGCTTCCTGCTCGTAATCCTTGAGGATCACGTAGATCGAGGTCTCGGCCACCGCGTCGGGCTGCCTGGCCACGAGCGCGCGCTGCTCCGCGAGGTGCGCCTCGGCGTTGGGCCGCACGACGCTGACGTAGGCGCCGTGCACGAGAATGACGGAGAAGATGAGAGCGAAGAACTGATAGACGAATTCGGCGGGAAAATGCTTAAACATGTGAGTCCTCGTGCGCGGACGGATGACGGCAGTTTAACGGTTGCGGTGGATCAGATGTCCACCGGGAAGGAAACCGGGACATCCGATCTTGGCCGTTCCTCGCCGGCACCCGTTCTCGGCGCTTCTCGCCGTGGAGCCGGCGGCGTTTCCGGCTTATCCTGCTTCACCGGCGGTTTCTTTTCCGCGGCTGGCGGCGGCTTCGGGGGTTCGGTTTGCGGCGTGGCCGGGCTCGGAGCAGCGAGCCATGCTGCTGCCCAGATTGCGAGCAAGAAGTTCCTGATCGGTATCACGGCGCTTCGGTTGCATAGCGGGCACAGCGAAATCCCACATCGGGCCGCGGCTCGGTGCCGTAATCACGGTAGGTCCAGCGCAACGCGCTCACGCTTGCCTGCATCCAGCTCGAGCCGCGTATGACGTGCTGCTTCCCCGCGGCGGGTCCGGTCGGGTCTTTCTCGGGCGCGGTGTTTGCCCGGATGTCGTAGAAGTCATGGACCCATTCGGCGGCGTTGCCCGCGAGATCGAAGAAGCCCGCGGGGCTCGCCGCGAAGCGGCCGACCGGCGCGGTGCCTGCGTAGCCGTCCTCATAGTTCCTCAGCGTGTCGGCGAGCTCCCCGGATGCCAAGCGGTCGGCGAAATTGCCGCTGCCCCGCGGCGGCGGCATGTCATCGCCCCACGGAAAGCGGCTGTTCTTTGCGCCGCCGGCGCGGCGCCCCGCCCATTCCCATTCGGCCTCGGTTGGCAGGCGGAAGCCATGGCGCAGCGGCAGGACAGGAGCGAGCGCGCCCGGTCCGCCCGTATAGCTTGCCGGGAGTCGCGCCGCTTCGTTCAGCCAGTTGCAGTAGCCGGCGGCGTCTTCCCAGCGCACGTTCACGACAGGATGAGACGGGACTTCGAGCCCCAGCGCGCCGAATCGGCCCGACTGGTGCTTGGGGCGGTACTTCTGGAACTGGGCGTTGGTCACCTCCGTCGCCCCGAGGTAGTAGGGGCGGACGAGGTCGACTTCGCGCAGTATCTCGTTGGCACGCTGGCCCGGATCGCGGCGCGAGGCGCCCAGGGTGATGCGGCCGGGCCGCACGAGGATCATGACCGTGCCGTCCGGCGCGGCGACGCGCTCCGGAAGCGCGGCCTCCGCCGGCGCGCCGGCGGCGCGCAACTTGATTGACCGGGTCTGCTCGAAACCGGGCTTGGGAGTGACCCAGAGCTGAGCCGGTTGAAAGCCCTCCCGCGTGATCTCGAGCAGCGTCGGGGCAGCGGGAAGCATGTGCCGGCCGTTCGCCTGCCCGACCGCGCGCCCTTCGATGTTCAACACTGCATCGCGGGGCTCGACTTCGAGCGTGACATGGCCCACCTCGCTGCTCAAGGCAAGCTTCAGGTCACGCGCCTCGGCCGCTTCCAGGCGCACGGACCGGCTTGCCGTACCGTAACCTTGCTTGGAAACAGCGATTCGATGCTCGCGGCCGGGACTGAGGGCGAGCATCGCGGGGGTGGTTCCGGCGTAGCGGCCGTCCAGGGTGATGCTCGCTCCCGGCGGCGCGCTCTCCACCCGCAGCTGGGCATCAGCCGGGGAAAGCGCGACCGGCCCGATAGCTTGAGCCTCCCCGGCGGAGACGATGATGCTCCGCGTCCAGGTCTTGTGCCGGGGGGCCCGGATCTCAATCGCCCGGGTTCCCGCGGGGAGGTCAATCGTTACGGGTAATTCTCCGACCTGCTTTCCGTCCACCCAAAGTACTGCGCCGGCAGTGTTCGACTGTACGGTCACGCGGGCAGAGGCCGGAATCAGGACCGCGGTGATCGCCTGGCGGCGCCCCAGCCCCTCGATCTCGACCGTCTGCGAGAATTCTGCGTAGCCATCGGCGCGGATGATGATCTGGTGCTCGCCCGCGGGGAGCTGGATGCCGGCGAGCGGCGTGCTTCCCCTGACCTCGCCGCCGGCAAGCACCGTCGCGCCGGCAACCCCGGGTGTTTCCACCGATAGGGAGCCGGGTAATTTGACGAGAGCGATCGCCAGCCGCTGTCGGGTTGCGGACGTAACGACGATCTCACGATCGAGGCGCTGGTATCCGCTCCGTTCGGCGGCCAGCCGGTAGGTGCCGGGAAGCGCCAGGTAACCTTCCCGAAGAGGCAGCGCCGGCAGGTTGCCCTTGAGGCTCATTCGGTCGGGCACGGGGTCGATCTCGACGTAGAGCATGTGCGCGGAGAAGACAAACCAAAGGGCTCCCGCCAGCGCCGCCAGCGCGACCAGGACGTAGGTAACGCCGACGCGCCTGTGTCGAGGCACCGGCGCAGGCGGCGGCGGCGTCAGCCGGATCGGCTCCGTGAAGGCCGCGAGACCGACGTCGGCATCGGTCTGCAGCACGAGCCCGCCGTTCACGAAGCGGACCGCAAGGACGGTATCGCCGATGCGCGCGCGGTCGCCGTCCCGCAGCCAGTGTGAGGCGGCAAGGCGATGCTCGTTGAGAAATATCGCGGCCCCGCCGTCGAGCGGCTGCAGATACGGTACGCCGCCGGCTAGCGCCAGCGCGGCGCCGGGGCGCGCTCCGGGCGCGCCCGGCGTCGTGATCAGCAAGGGCCCTGCGCCGAGATCTCCGTTGCCCGCTCCCCGCGGACCACGCACGGTAACTTTCACACGCGCTCCTCGCAGGCGACGAAGACCTGCTGTGCGGGCGCATCGGGATCCACGGTCAACTCGACGCGCACATCCTTGTAGCCGGGCCGCGAGCCCACCAGCGTGTAGGTCCCCGGGGTCAACGCGACTTCACGATCCTGAAAACGGCCGAGCGGCCCCACCCGCTGTAGCGTGACCTCGGTCGCATTGTCCGAAGACAGGCGGACGGTGACCTTGGTCGTCGCGCGCTTGAGCGCCGCGTCCAGGCGCTGCCGCTCCTGAGAGATGCGCGGCCCGGCCGCCGCTTCACGGTCGAGTGAAGCGAGAAATTGCTGGGCTTCCTCGCGCACGCGCGAAGAGTAGAGCCGCTCGGGGCTGGCGAGGTAGCTGTCGAGCCGCGAGTGGAGCCGGATCATGCGCTCGGCTCGCACCGCGCCCTGCCGGGCAAAATCGACCCCCGGTTCGATTGCCGCTGCGCGTTGATAGGCGGCGAGGGCCTCTTCCCAACGCTCCCCCGACTCGTAGCCTTGAGCTTCGCGTTGCAATCGAACGAGCGCCTCGCGCTGCCCGCCTTCCTTCGCGCGCGCCAGCCCGTCCGCAGCCGGCCGGTCGGCGGGGCGAAGCTTCAACGCGGCGCTGAACGACTGCTCGGCCCCTGGCCAGTCGGAGCGCTCCAGCTGCCCGAGACCACGCGTCATCAGTCTGTCGAACTGCTGCTCGGCGAGGCGGCCCTCAGCGCGCGCTTGCTTCGGCTTGGCGGCCTTGTCCCCGGGGTCAATTGCGGGAGGTCGCGCACGGACCTCATCCAACGGCTCGGCGCGGATGAGCTCCTGCTGCGCTTTCTTGCTTTCCGCCTCTTTCACCAGCAGGCGCTGCCGTACCGACTCCGCTGCGTCGCCGGTCGGGCTTGCCGCGCGGGGCGGCGATGGAGGGGCTGCGTCTGGAGGCGCGACGCGGGGTCCGGACGGCACCCGTGCCGGCAACATGAAGAAGATCGCTGCCGTCAGGCCGAGTGCAGCGATCAGGGCCCCCGCCACCCAGCGGCCCGAAACCACCGCGCGGGTGCGGACACCGATCGGAGCGGGGGAAGGCGGGGGTGCGTCGCTGCGGGAATTTCCCGGTGCAGGTGGCGCGCTCGACATGGATGCCGCGCGGGTCGGGCCTAGCGGTCTTTTCCGGCCTCCGGTGCCGTCGCTGGCGCGGCTGCCGCCGTCGTCGGCAGACCGGTCTCCGCGGTGAACAGCTCGCGCAGCGTCTTGCGCCACTCGGCGTACTGGGCGTCGACCGAGCCCGAAAGCTTGAGAGTGCGGCCTTCGACCTCGTCGAGGACTGGCGCAACATCCGCCTTGAACGAGACGCCGAGCTCCTTCAGCGCCGCTTCGTGGACTTTCGCGTCGTTCGCCAGCTGTCCGCTCGAGATGATGAGCCCGGTTCCGCCGATGAGCAGCACGTTTGCGGCCGTCGCGCTCCCGTTCGAATTGCTGTTGGAGCCGACCACGACTGCACCGACGATCGCCGCGGCGCCTAGCAGGCGCCGCTCCCAGGTCTTGCGTTCCAGCTCCCGCTTCTGGTTAAGTTCCTGCAGGTAGGACCGGCGCCACTGGCCGTAGGGTTGCCGCATGTCGTCGTATAGGTTGGCGTAATAGTTGTTCACCGCGTCGATGAACATATATTCCCGGGCGCGGATCCGGTTGACGCGCTCGAGCATGGGATCGTTGTCGGCGGGCAGCCTGCTGACCCTCACCGTTCCTTCCTTGTCCCGGACCAGGTAGGTCGCGAAGGCGTAGGGAACCAGGCTGCGCGCGAACTTGAGCAGTGCGACCTGCCGGATCGAGGAGACATCCTTCTCGCTCAACTGCTGGCGGAACGCCAGCATGTCGTTCGCGATCTGGTTGTAAAGGTCCTGGTAGGGATCGCGGTCCAGTTTCTTGTCCAGCGCCTCGTAGCTCTTCTCCGTGACTTGCGCCGTGTACTCGTTGTAGAACCATTCGCGGCCGGCTGCATCCACGACCTTGATCTCGACTCTCAGCCTCTCGCCGTTCGACTCGAGCAGCTTGCCCGAAACGTTGACGTCCACTTCCTCGGCGCGTGCGGGAACGACCCGCACCGCGCCCCATTGTCCCGTCTGCTGCAGCGTCTTCTTGAGGTGAAAGGGAATGAACCGCGCCTCGGCTTCGAGAATCTTGGGATCCGTCTTCTGTTCGCGGGCCGCCTCGGCGCTGATTGCGGCCGTCTCCAAAACCTGGATGCCCACGTCGAGGAGAACCGCGTCGGCCAGCGCCCGATCGGCGTGTATCGCTTCCGTGGGTTCTACCGTGTATTTGACGGGCGCGCCCGCGCAGCCGGACAGGCCGGCTGCCGCGAGTGCCGCGGCGAGCCACCGGAACCTGCGCCGCGCCGCGCTCATCCTTTGGTTCCCTGCTTGTACCTGCGGTACTCGTCCCACAGTTTTTCTCTCAGCTCCGGATTGGGTTCCGATTCGGCCAGTTTGCGAATCTGGCGCGCGACGACGTCATCGTCGGCTCCGTCGCCCACGTCGGGGGGCCTTGCCGCCGTGGCGCCCGTGGATCCGGGAGTGCCGCCTTCAATGCGGCCACCAGGAGAACCCGGCTCGCTGGCGGATCCCTGCGTGGTCCCGCTCCCGCTGCCTGAACGCGCCTCCTCAGGGGCCTTCGACCCGGTGCGTCCACCCTTGGACCGCCCTTCTGCAGCGGCGCCCCCGCCGGATCCTCCCGGAAAACCCGCCCCACCGCTGGCTCCCCGCGTCCGGGCGCGGCGCGCCTCCTCGAGGAGAAGCTGGTCGAAATCCGCGAGGGAAACGCCGAGCCTCGTTTCCAGTGCCGCTACTTCTTCCGCCTGGGTAGCCGCGAGTGGCGGCTTGCCGTCCCCCGGCATCGCCGGCGCTGCACCCCCAAGTGCGGAATCCGCCGCCTCGGAGAGGGTCCGGACCCGCTCGCGGTTCGACGCGACCATGTCCCGCACGCGCGCGACGTATTCGTCGAGGCGCTGGCGCTGCTCGGGTCCCGTCGCAGGATCCGAGCGCGCGACCTCCGCACGCTCGGTCACCCGTGCCAGAACCTGCTCGCTGATGGCGAGATCGTGACGCGCTTGGGCAAGCTCACTCTGCGGATCGGCAAGCGCCGGTGTCGCAAGGATCGCGAGCCACAGCAGTGTCCCGGCCACGTACCCCGCCGCCCGCCCCGGGCGCCCGCGTTCGTGACAAAATCCACGACTGCCACGCTGGCCCCGGCCGGCGACTTGAGGTGCGTCGGTCCTGAATCGCGCCCCACCAACTAACCCTTTGATACACATAAACTTTTACCTGACAGGTGGCAGGAAGCTGCAACTGCCTGCGACCACCGGTGTCCACGCAGAATGGTATGCGCGTGCCGGACAAAATCAAGGGCAAAAAAAACCTGCCCGCCGGCACACGAGCGTCCCGCCTGAGGGATGACAAGGTTTCCGCGCAGAGATTCGCGTCAGGCGCCGGTAAAATTCGATCCATGAAGATCCTCAAATATGCATTGCTCGCCGTCGCGGGGCTCGTGATCGTGGCCGGCGCGATCCTTGCCTACATCGCCGCGACCTTCGATCCCAACCAGTACAAGCCGACAATCGTCCAGGCAGTAAAGGAGCGGACCCAGCGCACCCTTACGCTCGAGGGCGACATCGGGCTCTCGTTCTGGCCCAGCATCGGCGCGAAGATCGGCAAGGTTTCGCTCTCGGAGCGCGGGAGCGCGAGGGAATTCGCGGCAGTGGAGGAGCTGCGCGTTTCGCTGAAGCTGCTGCCGCTGCTGTCGAAACAGGCCATCGTGGACACCGTGAGGGTGAGGGGGTTGCGTGCAAATCTCGTGAAGGCGAGGGACGGCCGGCTCAACGTGGACGATCTCGCCGGTGCGCCTGCAGAGAAGGCGGCGCCGGCCCCTAAGGGCGCGGGGCCGGACTTCAAGGTGGATGTCGCGGGCCTGGACCTCGAGAACGCGACGATCGCCTATACCGACGAGGCGGCGGGGACGAAGGTCACGCTTTCGAAGGTGAGTCTCAAAACCGCACGGATCGCGCCAGGGGTCCCGGGCCGCATCGAGCTCTCGTTCAATGTGCAGGGCGACAAGCCGAAGCTCGATCTGCAAGCCGCGCTGAAAACGCGTCTCACCTTTAATCCCGCGCAGCGGTCCGTCGCGCTGGAGGACCTCGCGCTGGAGGCGAATGGAGCGGCGGCGGACTTCAAGAACCTCGCGTTCAAGGCGACGGGCGGTGCGACCATCGACGGGGACAAGGAACGCGCGCAGGCGCAGCTCGCAGGCAAATTTGCCGACAGCAGCTTCAAGGCGCGCCTCGGTGTCGAAGGGTTTGCGGCCCCGGCAATTCGCTTCGACGTGGAAGTGGACCAGCTCGACGTGGATCGCTACCTGGCGCGCGCGCCGGCCGGAGGAAAGCAGAAGCCGGCGGCAAGCGGTCCGGAGCAGCGCTTCGATCTGTCCGGGCTGCGCGCGCTGCGCGCCGACGGCGCGCTCAAGATCGGTGCGCTCAAGGCGAACAACGTCAAGGGTAACAACGTTCAGCTCGTGGTCAAGGCGAACGGTGGGCGGGTTGCGCTCGATCCGGTCACGGCTGATTTCTACCAGGGAAAGCTTGCGAGCGCGATCACCATCAATGCGGCGCCGGCGACGCCGACCTTTGCCGTGCGGCACCGCTTCAACGGCATCAGCATCGGCCCCCTCGTCAAGGACCTGGCCGACAGCGACATCATCGAGGGCAAGGGCGACGTCGCGGCCGATGTGACGTCGCAAGGCGATACCGTGAGCGCGCTGAAGAAAGCGCTGAGCGGAACCGCCTCGCTCAAGCTCGCCGACGGCGCGCTGAAAGGCATCGATATCGCGGGCTCGATCCGGAGCGCCAAGGCAAGGCTCGGCGCCCTTCGCGGCGAGGAGACGCAGGCGGCCGACAGCAAGGCGCGGACGGATTTTTCCGCACTCACCGCGACGTTCAAGATCGCGAACGGCGTCGCGCGCAGCAACGACCTGGACATGAAGTCGCCGCTGCTGCGCGTGGGCGGTGAGGGGGAGATCAACATCGGCGAAGACAGCCTCAACTACCTCGTCAAGGCGTCCATCGTCGGCACCACCAAGGGGCAGGGCGGGCGTGAGCTCGAGGAGCTCCGGGGCGTGACGATCCCGGTGCGCATTTCCGGCCCCCTCGCGGCGCCGTCCTACAAGCTCGACTTCGGCAGGGCGGCGACCGAAACCGCGAAACAGCGTCTGACCGACGAGCTGCAACGGCGCCTCGGCGGCGGGGCGGCGAAGGAGGACTCTGGCAAGGAAGCCGCGAAGCCGGGCAGCACGCGGGATGCGCTGCGGGACCTGTTCCGCCGCTGACGGCGGCAACGGTCACGGCCGGCGGCGCGATCGATGGCAAGCTTCGCAGCGAAACTCGTCGCGTGGCAGAAGCAGCACGGGCGCCACGATCTCCCCTGGCAGGGCACGCGCGACGCCTACGCGATCTGGCTCGCCGAGGTCATGCTGCAGCAGACTCAGGTCGCGACGGTCATTCCCTATTACCTGCGCTTTCTCGCGCGCTATCCCGACGCGGCCGCGCTGGCGGCGGCGCCGCTCGACGCAGTGCTGCAATTGTGGAGCGGGCTCGGCTATTACACGCGTGCGCGGAACCTGCACCGCGCGGCACGGGTGATCGTGGAGGCGCACCGCGGGCGATTTCCCGGCCGCATCGAGGAGGTCGCCGCGCTGCCCGGGGTGGGGCGCTCGACGGCCGCCGCCATTTGCGTTTTCGCGTTTGGCCAACGGCAGGCGATCCTGGATGGCAATGTCCGGCGCGTGCTGGCGCGGTATCGGGGTATCAAAGGCTACGGCGGACACGGGAAGGTCGCCGAGACGCTGTGGCGGGAATCGCAGCGGCTGCTGCCGCGGCGCAACGTCGAGGCCTACACGCAAGGGCTGATGGATCTCGGCGCGACTGTGTGCACGCGCAGCGGTCCGCGCTGCGCGATGTGTCCCGTGCATGCCGGATGTGTCGCCTACCAGCGCGGCTGGACCGGCAAGGTGCCGGCGCCACGGCCGCGCCGGAAATTGCCACACAAGCGCACCGTCATGCTCGTGCTGGTGCGCGCCGGCGAAGTTCTGCTGGAGAAGCGGCCGCCATCCGGAATCTGGGGGGGCATGTGGTGCCTGCCGGAGGCCGCGCGCAGGTCCGATATCGAGGCGTACTGTCTCAAGCGGTTCGGCGCGCACGTCGTCGAAGTCGACGAGCTGCCGAAGATCGCCCACGGTTTCACCCACTTCAAGCTCGACATCCGGCCGCTGCGCCTGCGGGTGTCGGCGCTCGTCCCCGAGGCGGCCGAGCCCGGCGTGATCTGGCTGCCGCTGGAAGAGGCGCGCAGCGCGGCGATCCCGGCGCCGGTCAGGCGCATCCTCGCGTCGCTCTAGAATTCCTGCTTTTCGAGCAGCGCGTGCAGCCGCTCGAGCCGCGCGGCGGCATCGGTCAATTCCAGCAGTTCCTGCTTTGTGCGCGGTTCGAGCGGCAACACCTCGGCGAGCCGGTAGCCGATCCAGGCGGCATCGTCCAGGCGCACCGGCGCCGGAAAGCGCTCGGCGCCCACCTTCTCGATGATCGCCTGCAGCATCTCGCGGCACAGGGGGTCCGCCCCGGAAGTCGCGCCGTCTGCAGGGATCGGCTCAACGGCCGCGGAAATCAGGTGGTTGGGAGCGACCCGCATTTCGCGAATGCGGAAACGCCCGCCGCCGCGGGCGATGAGGTGAAACAGCCCGAGCTGCGGCATGTCCCAGCTCTCGATGGCGGCGAAGCAGCCGACCGGCTCGGGCACCGCCGCCATGCCGACCTCGCGCCCCTCGCGGATCAGGCATACGCCGAACGGGCGGTTGTCGCGCAGGCAGGCCTTGGTCATTTCGACGTAGCGCTGCTCGAACACCTTGAGCGGCAGCACCCCGTCCGGGAAGAGGACGGTGTTAAGCGGAAAAATGAATATTTCCTGGACGGGACTGGTCGTCACGCCAGCTCTCTGTGCCGCACCAGCACCCGCGAGCGGGTCCGGAATCCGGCGGCGAGCGTCTCGACGAAATACACCGATCGGTGCTGGCCGCCCGTGCAGCCGACGGCGACGGTGAGATAGCTGCGGTTGTCGCGCTCGTACGCGGGCATCCAGTCGGCGACGAAGCGCCGGACGTCCTCGAGCATCTTGCGCGTCGATGGATCGGCGGCGAGAAAGTCGATCACCGGCCGGTCGCGGCCGGTCAGCGGGCGCAGGCGGGGATCGTAATTGGGATTGGGCAGGCAGCGCACGTCGAACACCAGGTCGGCATCGAGCGGGATGCCGTGCTTGAAGCCGAACGACTCGAACAGCAGCGTGAGGCCGGTGGCGGGGACTCCGACGAAATCCTTGACCCAGCTGCGCAGGGTGTTGGGCCCGAGATCGCTGGTGTCCACGCGGTTCGCGATGTCCGCGAGCCCGGACAGCAGCGCGCGCTCGCTCTCGATGCACTCGGTCAACGTCCGTCCATCGTCGGAAAGCGGGTGGCGCCGTCTCGTCTCGGAGAAGCGCTTGATGAGCGTGTCGGTTTTCGCCTCGAGAAACAACACCCGGACATCGTGGCCGCGGGCGCGGAAGTCGGCGAGCTGGCGCGGCAGTTCCGCGAGCACCTCCGCGCTGCGCAACTCGATGCTCAGGGCGGCGCGGGGATGGCCGGCCCCCGCCAGGAAGCCCACCGTCTGCGGCAGCAGCCGGGCGGGCAGGTTATCCACGTAGTAGAAGCCCGCGTCCTCGAGCACGTTGAGTGCCACGCTCTTGCCCGAGCCGGAGAGGCCGGTGATCAGAATCAGCTGCATGCCGGAAAACGAGCGTGACTGGTAGTGCGTGACTGATGCTTCGTGACTGGTGCAGCGTGACTCGACAATCGACTCAAGTGGGAAAGTCCGGTCACGTTCTATCAGTCACGCCTGATCAGTCACGATTCATCAGTCACGCGTCACCCTTCTTCAACTGCTGGGCCTGGCGGCTCACGAACTCCTCCGTGCTGTCGAAGCCGCGCAGCTGCAGCACGTAGTTGCGCACCGCCGCCTCGGTGAGCACCGCGAGATTGCGACCGGCCGCTACCGGTATCGTGACCTTGCTGATGTCCACGCCCATGACCGGCTCGGAACCGGGCTTGAGCGGCAGCCGCTCGAGCGGCACGCCTTCGGTGGCGGCGGGCTTCTCCAGGTGAACGATGAGCTTGAGATTCTTGCGCGGGCGCAGCGCGGCCTCCCCGAAAATGGTGCGGATGTTGAGCACGCCCAAGCCGCGCACTTCGAGGAAGTCCTTGAGCAGGTTCGGGCAGCGCCCTTCCAAGGTCTCCGGGCCGATGCGGTAAAGCTCGACGACATCATCGGCGATCAACCCGCTGCCGCGGCTGATCAGCTCCAGCCCCAACTCGCTTTTGCCCACTCCGGAGTCTCCAGTGATCAGCACCCCCATGCCGAGCACGTCGAGAAAGACCCCGTGCGCTGTGCTGCTCTCCGCGAGCGCGCGCGCGAGATAGGGGCGCAGCATCCACATCAGCTCGACGCTCCCCACCGGCGAACGGAATACGGCGGTCGCCCGAGACTCGGCGATCTCCACCAGGGGCCGCGGCGGGGACTCATCCCCCGCGACGATGATGCAGGCAAGCTCTTGGGTCGCCGCTCGGGTGAGCTGCGAGCGGCAGGCCGCGCTGTCCAGGCTGTTGAGGTAGGCGACTTCGGACGCTCCCAGCACCTGGATCAGGTTGGGATGAATGAAGTTGAGGTGGCCGATCAGCCCACGCGATGAATCCTTGGTGAGCTCGCTGTTGAGCGACCTCGCGCCGCCGTTGCGCCCGGCAACCCATTCCAGCTTCAGCTTCTCCCGGTTGTCCTCAAACAATCGGGCTATGCTGACCTGCGCCATGGGGCTGCCAGTTGGTGATCAGTTGGTGCATCTCTGCAGCAGTGGTCGCGGCCCGCATCCGCTCGCGGAACGGCTTGTCGCTGAACATCTGCGCCAGCTCGGAGAGTATCTGCAGGTGCGCGTCGGTGGCGCGGTCCGGCACCAGCAGCACGAAGATGAGCTCCACCGGCTGGCCGTCGGGCGCGTCGAACGGGATCGGCTGCTTCGTGCGCACGAGCGCGCCCAGTGCCTCCTTCAGGCCCTTTACCCGGCCGTGGGGGATGGCGATGCCGCGGCCGAGCCCGGTGGACCCGAGCTTTTCCCGCGCGAACAGGCTGTCGAAAACCAGGCTGCGCGCGATCTGGTGGTTGTTCTCGAAGAGGAGCCCGACCTGCTCGAATAGGCGCTTCTTGCTGCCGACCTCGAGGTCCAGCATCACGTTGGCGAGCGGGAGCAGCTTTGCGATGAGGCTCATGTCATGGAGAATGCGGGAGCGAGGTGGCCGCAGGGCGCCCGTCAGCGCGTCCCGCGATTCTTGAGCGCCGCGCCGTCGTGGCGATGCTCGAGGAATCTTTCCTTGTGCTTGATGATCGTGCGGTCGAGCTTGTCCACCAGGCCGTCGATCGCGGCGTACATGTCGGCATCGACGTGCTCGCAGAAGATGTCCTTGCCGCGCACGCGCACGTTGGCCTCGATCCGGTGCTGCAACTTTTCTACCGTGAGGATCACGTTGACGTCGATCAGGTGATCGAAGTGGTGCGTGACGCGCGCGAGCTTGCTCGCGACATAGTCGCGGATGGGAGGCGTGATTTCGAGTTGATGCCCCGTGAGGTGCAAGTTCATCGTTTGGCTCCTACAGATTCTTTCTCAGGTTGGCGGGGAGTATCTGCAGTGTCTCACGATACTTGGCCACCGTGCGGCGCGCAATCATGATGCCCTGCTGTGACAGGATCTCCGATATCTGTCCATCGGACAAGGGCTGGCGCGCATTCTCCGCCGCGACCAGCTGCTTGATGAGGGCGCGGATCGCAGTGCTCGACGCGGCGCCGCCGGCTTCGGTGGTGACATGGCTGCCGAAGAAATACTTCAGCTCGAAGATGCCGCGCGGAGTATGCATGTATTTCTGGGTCGTGACGCGCGACACGGTGGATTCATGGAGGCTCAGCGTGTCCGCGATCTCGCGCAGCACCAGCGGGCGCATCGCCACCTCGCCGTGCTCGAGGAAGTTCCGCTGCCGGTCCACGATCGCCTGCGCCACGCGCAGGATGGTCTCAAAGCGCTGCTGCACGTTCTTGATCAGCCACTTCGCCTCCTGTAGCTGGCTCGCGAGCTGCTGCGAGCCGGCATTGCGGTTGCGCTGCAGTATCTCGGCGTAGAGGCGGTTGATGCGCAGGCGCGGCATCGCGTCCGGGTTGAGGGAGGCAAGCCAGACCCCCTTGATCTTTTTCACGATGACGTCGGGCACCACGTAGCGCGTTTCATCGGATGCGAAATTGCGGCCCGGCTTGGGGTTCAGGCCGGTGATCAGTTTCTGCACCGCCCGCAGCGCCGCATCATCGCAGCGCAACAGCTTCTTCAGCCGGGTAAAATCACGGGCCGCCAGCGTTTCCAGATGATTCTTCGCCGTCTCCAGCGCCTCGGTGCGATGGAGCGTGTCCCGCGGCAGGGCGGCGAGCTGCAGCGTGAGGCACTCGCTCAGGCTGCGCGCACCGACCCCCGCCGGATCGAGGTGCTGGAGGTGCTTCAGCGCGATTTGCAGCTCGTCGGGGTCGACCTCCAGCTCCGCGGGCAGGAGCGCGGCAATCTCCTCCAGGCTCTGGGTCAGATAGCCGTCGTCATCCAGTGAATCGATCAGCAGGGCAACCAGCTGGTGGTCCCGCGCGGATAGCTTCTTGAGCGAGATCTGCGACAGCAGGTGCGCCCGCAGCGTCGGGGCCTCGGCGGCGATCTGCTGCTGCTCGCCGTCCTCGCCCTCGTCGCGGAAGCCGGGAAGCGGGGCGTCGTCGAGCGCGGCCGACTCGCCGCCGTCGGACTCTGCGGCCGAGGCGTCGGCCTCCGCTGTGTCGGGCGCTGACGCAGTTTCGGTGGTTCGTGCGACCGTTTCGGTAGAGGCGGGAGCCTCGCGCGTGTCGTCTTCGCGCTCGAGCAGCGGATTCTCTTGGAGGATGCGCTCGAGCTCCTGGTTCAACTCCAGCGTGGAGAGTTGCAGCAGGCGGATCGACTGCTGCAGCTGCGGCGTGAGCGTGAGGTGCTGGGACAGCCGGAGCTGGAGTGAATGCTTCATGCGCGTGTGCAGGTATCTAACGCGATCCAGCGCATAGCCGCAAGGTCGGATTGCCCTCGATACCGGTCGGCCAATGGGAGCGGACTTCCCGGGACGGCACTAGAGGCGGAAATGCTCTCCCAGGTAGACCTTTCTTACGCTTTCATTATAAACGATTTCCTCCGGCTTGCCGGAAGCGAGCACGGTGCCGTCGTTGATGATGTAGGCGCGATCGCAGATGCCGAGCGTTTCCCTCACGTTGTGATCGGTGATCAGGACGCCGATTCCGCGCGACTTGAGGAACCCGATGATCTTCTGGATATCGAGCACCGCGATCGGGTCCACCCCGGCGAAGGGCTCGTCGAGCAGGATGAAACGCGGGTTCGCGGCGAGCGCGCGCGCGATCTCCACGCGCCGCCGCTCCCCGCCCGAGAGGCTTACCGCGAGGCTTGCCCGCAGGTGGCTCACATTCAGGTCGCGCAGGAGGTCGTCCAGCTTGTCGCGGATCACGTCGGGATCGCTGTTGTGCAGTTCCAGCACCGCCTGCACGTTCTCCGCGACCGAGAGCCGCCGGAAGATGGATGCCTCCTGCGGCAGGTAGGCGAGACCAAGCCGCGCCCGCCGGTGCATCGGGGCATGGGTCAGCCGGGCGCCGTCGAGATAGAGCTCTCCGCCGTCCATCGGCACGAGGCCCACCATCATGTAGAAGCAAGTGGTCTTGCCGGCGCCATTGGGTCCCAGCAGGCCGATGACCTCGCCGCTGTGCACGTCCAGCGAAACGTTCTGCACCACGACGCGCGAGCGGTATCGCTTCCTCAAACGCTCGGCGCGAAGTTCGTTGCCCGGCTTTGCGGGGGCGACGCCCGCCAGTGCGGCACGGCTCGCGTCGTCCGCAATCCTATTTTCTGCGGGTCCCGGTCTCTTCACGTGGCGCGCTGATGGATTCTGTTGTCTTGAGGCCTACCGGCGGGCTCGCCGCCGGCTTGTCCTTGGGCTTCGGCTGGATTACCGCCCGCACCCGGCTCTCGGGATCGTTTGGCCCCGCGCCCGTGCCGCCGCCGGTGACCTGGAAGAACTCGGACTTGGCGTCGTAGGAAATGTAATTGCCGCGGACCTCGTCCTGGCCGCGCTTCAGCTGTGCCCGGTCGAACATCTGCATCGATTCGGCGCGGCCGTCGTACTCGATGCGCTCGGCCCATCCCTCGATGTACTCGTCGAAGCCTTCCCGCTTCTGCCTGAAGTAGGCGGGGCTGCCCCAAGTGGTGCCCTGCCGGAAACCGTCCTTGTCCTGGCTCACTTGCATGCGCTCGCCGCGGATCTGGAGCGTGCCCTGCGTGAGCACGACGTTTCCTTCGAACAACGCGATCTGTTTGCCGTCGTCGATGGTGACCTTGTCGGCCTCCAGGTTGACCGGCTTGTCGCGATCGGC
>DATICE010000164.1:0-2254 GCA_035456985.1 Burkholderiales bacterium
CGCGAGGCGGATGCGGGCGCACATGCGCGCGCGGCACTGTCGCGTGAAGTATAAAGGCCTTTGCATATCCTCCAACTGTATGATTCAATGATGATATCGAGCATGTTCGGGGGGCGGTTGTGCGGCGGGACTTCAGGCAGGCAGGGTTCTCGGAGCTTTTCCTTCAGCAGCGCGCGGGCAGGAACAGTTGGCTCGATGAAGTGAACCGGCTGATCGACTGGAACAGCATCGAAGAACTTTTCGCGGACATCTACGCCAGCCGCGAGGGCCGCGCCGCCTTCCCGGTGCTGGTCTATGTGAAGATCCTGCTCCTGCAGGCCTGGTGGGGCCTGACCGACCAGGGGGTGGAGGAGGCGCTCGACGACCGGCTGTCGTTCCGCCGCTTCGCGGGCCTGCCGCTCGACGAAGCGGCGCCCGACCATTCCGCGATCTGGCGCTTCCGCCAGAAGCTGCAGGGGGACCGGCTCGAGGCGCTGTTCGTGGCGATCCACGACCAGCTCGACGCGCTGGGACTGGTGGTGCGCAAGGGCACGCTGATCGACGCGACGCTGCTCAAGTCGAAGGCGCGGCCGCCGCGGCCGAAGGAGGGCGAGGTCTCGGCGGCCGATCCGCAGGCCTCGCTGGTGCGCCGCAAGGGCAAGGCGACCTACGGCTACAAGGCGCACCTCGCGGTGGACGAGGGCTCGGAGCTGGTGCGCGGGGTGGAGGTGACCGGGGCCGACATCCACGACAGCCTCGCCTTTCAATGCCTTGTGCAGGGCGACGGGCGTTGTTGCATGGAAGGCTCTGGAATCGAGGGGGATTCACACGTCGGGGTGAAATGTGATTCACGCTTGGGATGGCACAGCGCGTTCGCAAGTCCCCCGCCCCCAAGCCCAAGCCCCGCTATCGCGTCACGAATTGGCGCGAGTACAATCGCGCGCTGGTCGCGCGCGGGTCGATCACGCTCTGGATCGACGAAGAGGTGCTCGCCGGCTGGCGAGCGACCGGCGGCAAGGGCCGGCGCTACAGCGACATGGCGATCCTCTGCGCGCTCAGTCTGCGCGCGGTGTTCGGGCTGTCGCTGCGCCAGACCGAGGGCTTCCTGCTCAGCCTGAAGCAGCTGCTGGACCTGACGATCGAGGTTCCGGACTATTCCACCTACTCTCGCCGCGCGGCCGCGCTCGCGGTGCCGAAGCTCGCGCGGCCCGCGGGCGGCGGCCCGCTGCACCTCGCCATCGACGCCACCGGGCTCAAGGTGCACGGCGAGGGCGAGTGGAAGGTGCGCGTGCACGGCAAGGCCGGACGCCGGGTGTGGCGCAAGCTGCATCTGGCCGTGGACACCCGGACCGGCGAGCTGCACGCCCAAGCCCTGACCCCGAGCGAGGTCCACGAAGCCGGCGAGCTCGAAGGCCTGCTCGCCGGCATCCAGCGGCCGATCGCCGCGGTCTACGCCGACAAGGCCTACGACAGCTTCGACTGCCATGCCACCATCCTCGCCCGCGAGGCGCAGCCGGTGATCCCGCCGCGCAAGGGCGCCGCGATCCGCCCGCCGCCGGGACGAAAGGACGTGCCCCCCACCCGCGGCGCGGCGGTGGCCCGCATCGCCGAGATCGGGCGCGACGCCTGGAAGGCGGAGACGGGCTACCACCGTCGCTCGCTCGCCGAAACCGCGATGTTCCGCTACAAGACCCTCATCGGGCCAGGCCTCCGATCCCGCACCCTCGACCGCCAGAAGGCCGAAGCTGCGGTCGCCGTGCGCTGCATCAACCGCTTCACCGCCCTCGGCATGCCCCGCAGCGTCCGGATCGCCTGAAGCCCAGCGGGGAAAGGGGGGGATCCAACCTCACCCGCCTTTGTGCAACAACGCCTGCGCAGCCCGGCACGGCGTTGAAATCGCACGAGTTTACCTCGCGCGTTAACGCCCCCGGCAAGCTTCGTTAACGCCCCTCAGGTCACCGCCGCCCGGGTCCGATACCGCGGGTCGCGCCAGACGCCGCAGGCCAGCACCTGCTCGAGGGTCCGCGCCGCCCGCACCACGTCGACGTGCCGGAGATAGAGCGGCGCGAAGCCGAAGCGCATGATGTCGGGCGCCCGGAAGTCGCCGACCACCCCGCGCGCGATCAGCGCCTGCACCACCGCATAGCCCTCGGGATGGGTCAGCGCCACCTGGCTGCCGCGCGCCTCGGCCTCGCGCGGGCTGAAGACTCTGACGCCGTGCGGCCCCGCCGCCGCCTCGGCGAGCTCGAGGAACCGCTGGGTCAGCGCCATGCTC
>DATICE010000165.1:0-8178 GCA_035456985.1 Burkholderiales bacterium
TACGCGGAACAGCTGGGCGAACAATGTCGGCGACATGGTCGCTCCGGCTGAGGTGAAGGCCCTGCGCAAGTAAGCGGCAACGGAACTCGCATCCTGGAGAACTTCATGGAAGCTGCACACGCACACCCCGGCCACGGTCACGACGCGCACGCTCCCCACTACACCGGGTTCATGCGCTGGATCACCACGACCAACCACAAGGACATCGGCACGCTCTACCTGGTGTTCGCCCTGTCCATGTTCTTCGTCGGCGGGGTGCTCGCGCTCGCGCTGCGCGCGGAGCTGTTCCAGCCGGGCCTGCAGTTCTGGAGCCCCGAGTTCTTCAACCAACTGACCACCATGCACGGGTTGATCATGGTGTTCGGCGCGATCATGCCGGCCTTCGTCGGCTTCGCCAACTGGCAGATCCCGATGATGATCGGCGCGCCCGACATGGCGTTCGCGCGCATGAACAACTGGAGCTTCTGGCTGCTGCCCCCGGCGGCGACGCTCCTGGTCGCGTCGTTTTTCGTGCCGGGCGGCGCGACCGCCGCGGGCTGGACGATCTACGCGCCGCTCTCGACCCAGATGGGCCCGGGAATGGACCTCGCGATCTTCGCGCTGCACATCATGGGCGCCTCCTCGATCATGGGGTCGATCAACATCATCACCACCATCCTCAACATGCGCGCGCCGGGGATGACGATGATGAAGATGCCGCTGTTCGTGTGGACGTGGCTCATCACCGCCTACCTCCTCATCGCCGTCATGCCGGTGCTCGCGGGCGCGGTCACGATGCTCCTTACCGACCGCCATTTCGGCACCCACTTCTTCAACGCGGCGGGCGGCGGCGATCCGGTGCTGTTCCAGCACATCTTCTGGTTCTTCGGCCACCCCGAGGTCTACATCATGATCCTGCCGGGCTTCGGCATCGTTTCGCAGATCGTGCCGACGTTCTCGCGCAAGCCCCTCTTCGGCTACTCCTCGATGGTCTACGCGACGGCTTCGATCGCGATCCTTTCCTTCATCGTGTGGGCGCACCACATGTTCACGGTCGGTATGCCGGCCTCCGCGCAACTCTTCTTCATGTACGCGACCATGCTGATCGCGGTTCCGACCGGAGTGAAGGTGTTCAACTGGATCGCCACCATGTGGAAAGGGGCATTGACGTTCGAGACGCCGATGCTGTTCGCGTGCGGCTTCATCTTCGTGTTCTCGATGGGTGGATTCACCGGCCTGGTGCTGGCGATCACGCCGGTGGACATCCAGCTGCAGGACACTTATTACGTCGTGGCGCACTTCCACTACGTGCTGGTCGCGGGGTCGCTGTTCGCGCTTTTCGGCGGCGCCTACTACTGGCTGCCCAAGTGGATCGGCCGCATGTACGACGAGACGCTCGGCAAGTGGCACTTCTGGCTGTCGATGATCTTCTTCAACGTCACCTTCTTCCCCATGCACTTCACGGGGCTCGCGGGCCTGCCGCGCCGGGTGCCGGACTACAATCTGCAGTTCGCCGATTTCAACATGATCTCGACCATCGGCGCGTTCGGCTTCGGCATCGCGCAGTTGATCTTCGTCTACGTGCTGGTGAAGGCGATCCGCGGCGAGGGGAAGAAGGTGGACGAACGGGTGTGGGAAGGCGCGGACGGGCTGGAGTGGACGCTGCCGTCGCCGCCGCCGCACCACACATTCGAGACCCCGCCGGTCGTGAAATGAGAGAAGCAGCCGCATGAACGGAAGCGCCGCCATGAGCAGCAAGGCGAAGACCGCGTTGATCCTCGCCACCATCGCGCTCGCGTTCTTCATCGGGGTCGTGGTAAGGCACTGGATATGGTGAGCCACGCTTCAGCCAACCAGCAGACGCTGGTGAAGCTTCTCGTCGTCGCCGTCGCGATGTTCGGCTTCGGCTACGCGCTGGTACCGTTCTACCGCGCGATCTGCGATGCTCTGGGGCTGAACAGCGTGATCAAGGCCGATGCCGTGGCGAATACCCAGGTGGACACCGCGCGGCTCCTCACGGTGGAGTTCGACACCAACCTCCGCAGCAACCTGCCGTGGACCTTCGCGCCGCTCGAGAAAAGCGTGCGCGTTCACCCCGGCGCGCTGACGCAGGTCATGTTCGAGGTCCGCAACCGGTCGGATCGCGCGGTGACCGGGCAGGCGATCCCGAGCTTCGGGCCGCAGCTCGCGGGACGCTACTTCAAGAAGCTCGACTGCTTCTGCTTCACCCAGCAGACGCTTGCGCCGGGCGAGGTAAAGCGCATGCCGGTCGCGTTCGTGGTCGAGCGCGGCCTGCCGGCGGACGTGAATACTGTGACGCTTTCCTACACCTTCTTCGAGGTGGAAGGAAAGGCGCCGAGGAGCTAGGCGATGGTCGTCAGCGAGCCGGCGGAAGCGCCGCGCAAGGCAACGCCGCTGCAGGTGGCGAAAGCGGTGGCCTCCGCCTTCATCGGCATCCGCAAACGCGCGGCGCACGAGCGCGACGTGGTCACGGTCACCCCGCTGCAGGTGGTCGTCGCGGGGGTGATCGGCGCAATACTTTTCGTTTCGGGCCTGGTGCTGCTGGTGCGCTTCATCACGAGTTGAACGGGAGAAACAGGATGTTGAATCAATCGGCACGCTATTACATTCCGGATCCGTCCACCTGGCCGATTACCGGATCCATCGCGCTGCTCTGCATGGCATCCGGCGCCGCCTCCTGGTTCAACGGCTGGGCGCCGGGCAAGTTCGTGGTGCTCGCGGGGGTGGCGATCCTCGGCTACATGCTGGTCGGCTGGTTCCACACCGTGGCGCACGAGAGCGAGGGCGGCAAGTACAACAAGCAGGTCGACATCTCGTTCCGCTGGGGCATGAGCTGGTTCATCTTCTCGGAAGTCATGTTCTTCGCGGCGTTCTTCGGAGCGCTGTTCTACATGCGGGTGCTGTCGGTGCCCTGGCTGGGAGACCTCGAGCACAAGCTGCTATGGCCCGACTTCAAGGCCGACTGGCCGGCGACGGGGCCGGGGATCACGGAGGCGTTTACACCGATGGGGGCATGGGGCATCCCGGCGGTCAACACGCTGTTGCTGCTCTCCTCGGGCGTGACGGTGACGCTCGCGCACTGGGCGCTGCTCCGCAACGACCGCAACAAGCTCATCGTCTGGATGTTCGCGACCATCGGCCTGGGCGTTCTCTTCCTCGCCCTGCAGGTCTACGAGTACGGTCACGCCTATTCCGACCTGAACCTCAAGCTCACAACCGGCGCTTACGGCGCGACGTTCTTCATGCTCACGGGTTTCCACGGCTTCCACGTCACCGTGGGCTGCATCATGCTCACCACGATACTTTTCCGCTGCGTCGCGGGGCACTTCAGGCCCGACCATCACTTCGGCTTCGAGGGGGTGGCGTGGTACTGGCACTTCGTCGACGTGGTGTGGCTCGGGCTTTTCATCTTCGTCTACTGGCTATAAGCCTAGAACACAACACCAACAACAAAATACGAACGAAGGCGCACGAAAAATAAGGGGAGGCTCCCGTCAGTAGGGGAACGGACGCCGCGCCACGAGCGCGGCGCTTTTTTTACTGGATCTTGCCGGTGATGAAGCCGAAGTAGTATCCGAGCATCAGCAGCGCGAACAGCATGACCGAGAGCGTGATCCGCACCGTCAGCGCCTTCACCGTGCGCTCGCCCTGGCCCTTGTCGCGGACGAGGTAATAGAGCGCGGAGAACAGGCTCCCGAGGATGAAAACCAGGAACAGGATGACGACGATTTTCATGGCTGGGCGGGCGGGCTACTGAATTTTCCTTAGCATATACCGTTACCCCTTGCCCGTCCGATACAAATTCGAGCCACGCCTGATTACCACGCTCGCCGCCGGCGCGGGAATCGCGCTGACCCTGGCACTTGCGAACTGGCAGCTCGGGCGGGCGCACGAGAAGGAAGCGGCTGCGGCGCGGATTGGGGCACTCGCCGCGGAGCCGGCAGTGCGGCTGACGGCCGCCGCAGTGGAAACACGCGATGTGGAGTGGCGGCGGGTGACGGCGCGCGGGCGGTTCGAGCCCGTGCACGCGGTGCTGATCGACAACCGGATGCGCCGCGGCGTGGTGGGTTACCACGTGGTCATGCCGCTTGCCCTTGAAGGCGGGAACCGCTACGCGCTGGTAAACCGCGGCTGGATCGCGGGCACGACGGATCGCAGCCGGCTGCCGGAGGTGAAGACCCCGGCGGGCACGGTCGAAGTCTCCGGTCTCGCGGTCACGCCGAGCGGGCGTTTCCTGGAGCTCGCCCCGGGCACCGCAGAAGGCAGGGTGTGGCAGAACCTGACGCTGGAGCGCTACCGCAATGCGGTGCCGATCCCGGTGCAGCCGTTCGTGATCCAGCAGGACAGCCCCCTGGACGACGGTCTCGTGCGCGAGTGGGACCCGCCGGACTTCGGCGTGAGCACGCATTACGGCTATGCGTTCCAGTGGCTCGCGCTCGGACTCACCCTGCTCGTGTTCTACCTGGTGACCCATGTCAAGCGCCGTCCCGAAAAAGTCTAACGCGAGTCTCTGGCTCATCATCGCATTGGCGGCAGCGCCAGTCGCGGCGTCCTATCTCATCTACTATTTCTGGCCGCCCTCCCGCACTGTGAACTACGGCGAGCTGATCGAGCCGCGCCCGCTGCCGGACCCCCAGCTCGCGCTCGCCGACGGAACGGCCTTCCGGCTCTCGCGGCTGCGAGGAAAATGGGTGCTGCTGAGCATCGATTCGGGGCGCTGCGAAGGGCACTGCGACCGGAAGCTCCTCTACATGCGGCAGCTGCGGTTGACGCAAGGCAAGGACATGGACCGGGTCGAGCGCGCGTGGCTGATCTCGGACGCAGCCGTCCCGCGCCCGGACGCAGTCGCGCCGTACCCGGGGACCTGGGTCGTGCGCGCCGCCGGAAGCGGGCTGCTGGAACAGTTCCCGGCGCAGGGCGCGGCCTCCGACCATATCTATGTCATCGATCCCCTGGGCAACCTGATGATGCGCTTCCCGCGCGATCCCGAACCCGGGCGCATGATCAAGGATCTCTCGCGCCTGCTCAAGGCCTCGCGCATCGGTTGAAGGTGATGCTAAAATTCGCGCTCTTTCGAAGCGCCACGAGATCGATCTAGATGTCTTCGAGCATTGCGGGCCTGTCGCACGCCTCACGGTTCGGCCAGTTCTACCAGCTCACTAAGCCGCGCGTCGTGTCCCTCATCGTCTTCACGGCGGTGATCGGGATGTTCCTTGCCGTGCCGGGCATGGTGCCGCCGCAGGCGCTCCTCGCCGGGACCCTGGGCATCGCGCTCACCGCGGGCGCTGCCGCGGCGGTCAACTGCCTGGTCGAGCAGCGGATCGACGCGCTGATGACGCGCACCCGCGCCCGCCCGCTGCCGCGCGGGCAGGTGACCTCGCTCCAGACGCTCGTCTTCGCCGGCATCGTGGGCGGAGCCGGGCTCACCATTCTGTACCAGTGGGTGAACGCGCTCACCATGTGGCTGACGCTGGCCACCTTCATCGGCTACGCCATCATCTACACCGTGGTCTTGAAGCCGATGACGCCGCAGAACATCGTGATCGGCGGCGCCTCCGGCGCGATGCCCCCCGTGCTGGGCTGGACCGCGGTCACCGGCGAAATCGCGGCCGACGCGCTGCTGCTCTTTCTCATCATCTTCGCCTGGACGCCGCCGCATTTCTGGGCGCTTGCGCTCTACCGCAAGCACGACTATGCGAAGGCCGGCGTGCCGATGCTGCCGGTCACGCACGGGGACCGCTTTACGCGCCTGCACGTGCTGCTCTATACGGTAATCCTCGCCGCAGTGACGCTGATGCCGTTCGTCACCCGCATGAGCGGCATGCTCTACCTCGCCGCGGTGCTCGTGCTCGATGCCGTATTCCTGTGGTATGCAGTGCGGATCTACTTCACCTACAGCGACCGACTGGCGCAGCGCACCTTCCGCTATTCCATCTTTTATCTCACTGCCCTTTTCGCGGCGCTGCTGCTCGACCACTATTTCCGCGTCACGTTGTAACCGCGGCGGCGCGGGCCACGCTTGAAGAACCTCCTCGCAGCGATACTCTGGACGCTCGCCGCGGCGGGCATTGGCGGCTGCGGCGAGGAGCCCCGGGGCCCGAAGTTCGCGCTCACCGATCTCACCGGCGCGAATTTCGGCAAGGAGCTCGCCCTCACCGATCACGATGGCAAGCCGCGCACGCTCGCGGATTTCCGCGGCAAGGTGGTAGCGGTGTTCTTCGGCTTCACGCATTGCCCGGACGTCTGCCCGACGACGCTCGCGGAGCTGGCGCTGGTCGTCAAGGAGCTCGGGTCCGACGGCAGCCGCGTCCAGGTGCTGTTCGTCACCGTGGATCCCGAGCGCGACACGCAGCAGGTCCTCAAGCAGTACGTGCCGTCCTTCAACCCGGCTTTTCTCGGGCTCTACGGCGACGCCGAGGCAACCGCGCGCGCCGCGAAGGAATTCAAGGTGTATTTCCAGAAGCAGGCGGCCGGGGACGGCCGCTACAGCGTGGACCATTCGGCCGGCACCTATATCCTCGACCGTGAGGGCCGGCTGCGCCTGTTTGCCGGGTACGGTGCCGGCGCGCCGGCGCTCCTGCACGACATCCGCATCCTGCTCGGCAAGTCCTAGCAACAAAAAAGCCCCGGCAGGGCCGGGGCTTGTTACGGGCGCGGCGGGTAGTTATGCCGCCTGGTGGCCGATGACGCCCTTCATCCTGGCGAGCGCCTTCGCCTCGATCTGCCGGATGCGCTCGGCGGAGACGCCAAATTCCGCAGCCAGGTCGTGCAGCGTCGCGGAATCCTTTTCGGTGAGCCAGCGCGCCTCGATGATGCGGCGGCTGCGGGGATCGAGATCGTTCAGTGCCCGCTCCAGCCCCTCGCTGCGCAGGCGCGCGGTCTCCTCGTGCTCGAGGATGCGGCCGGGCTCGGCGTCCTCCGCCATCAGATAGGAGATCGGCGCAAACGCGTCATCCTCGTCCTCGCCCACGGGCTCGAGCGCAATGTCCCTGCCCGTGAGACGCGTTTCCATCTCGACCACTTCGTCGGGCTTGACGCCGAGCTTCGTGGCGACTGCTTTCACATCCTCGGCGCCAAGGCTCGCGAGGCTCGACTTCAGGCTCCGCAGGTTGAAGAAGAGCTTGCGCTGCGCCTTGGTGGTCGCGATGCGCACGAGCCGCCAGTTGCGGATCACGTACTCGTGTATCTCGGCGCGGATCCAGTGCACGGCGAAGCTGACGAGCCGCACGCCCATGTCGGGGTCGAAGCGCTTGACGGCCTTCATCAGGCCGACGTTGCCCTCCTGGATCAGGTCGCCGACCGGCAGCCCGTAGCCCATGTAGCCGCGCGCGATGTGCACGACGAAGCGCAGGTGCGAGAGCACGAGGTCGCGCGCCGCATCGAGGTCCTGGTGCTCATGGAAGCGCCGCGCGAGGGCGAGCTCCTGCTCGCGGTCGAGCATCGGGATCGCGGACACGCGCTCGACGTAAGCCTCGAGGCTTCCGATCGGCGCCGTCAGTACGAGGGACACATTGGGGAGCGCGAGGGCCTGGCTGGTCATCGTGTTCGTTTACCTCCGGACAAGGATATTAGCACTCGTGTCAATAGAGTGCTAAGAGGCCGGGGAGTTCCCCCAAAGAACGCCTAAAACCAGATTGTAATCAACGAATTAGGCTCGCGGCTCGATGCGGCGCAGGTGATAGGCGGCCGCCAGCCAGGCGCCGAGGAATCCGAGCGCTGCGCCGCTTGCGACCAGGAGCGGCCACTCGCGGATCGACAGCCCCTTGAGGCCGAAGGACGAGCCGTATGCGGTAGCGACGCGGGCGATGAATGGCCCGAGGGCAGCGAGGCCCGCGGCAATGAGCGAGGCCGCGAGCAGGCCCCCGAACAACCCCTGCCACAGCCCGGAATAAAGGAAGGGGCGCCGCACGAAGGCGTTGCTTCCGCCGACCAGCTTCGTGACCTCGATCTCCGCGCGGCGGCCGTCGATCTCGAGGCGGATGGTGTTCCCGACGACGCCGAGCACGCCGGCCGCGAGCAACGCGCCGACGACCAGCACGAGCTGCTGCATCGTGTCCTCGAGTGCATGCAGGCGGCGTACCCAGGCCGTGTCGGCCTCGACCAGGTCGACGCCTTCCAGCGCGCGGATCTCGCCGGCCATCGCCTCGACGGCGGGAGCGCTGTCTCGCGGCGGGGCCG
>DATICE010000166.1:0-6068 GCA_035456985.1 Burkholderiales bacterium
CGACCAAGGAGTGCAACTTCGCGATCAACCCGGGCGGCATCGGCCGCTTCCGCGTGAACGCGTTCGTGCAGCAGGGGCGCATCGGCATGGTGCTGCGGACGATCACGACGACGATACCGAAGTTCGAGGAGCTCAACCTGCCCGGGGTGCTGAAGGACATATGCATGACCAAGCGGGGGCTCATCATCATGGTGGGCGGCACCGGCTGCGGCAAGTCCACCACGCTCGCGGCGATGACGGGCTACCGCAACGAGAACAGCTACGGCCATATCGTCACCATCGAGGACCCGGTCGAGTTCACGCACGAGCACAAGAACTGCGTGATCACGCAGCGCGAGGTGGGGGTGGATACGGAAAACTGGTTCTCGGCCCTGAAGAACACCCTGCGCCAGGCGCCGGACGTGATCCTGATCGGCGAAGTGCGCGACCGCGAGACCATGGACTACGCGGTTGCGTTCTCCGAGACCGGCCACCTGTGCCTGACGACGCTGCACGCCAACAGCTCCAACCAGGCGCTCGACCGCATCATCAATTTCTTCCCCCAGGACCGCAGGGCGCAGCTGCTGATGGACCTTTCGCTCAACATCCGTGCGCTGGTCTCCCAGCGCCTGATCCCGAAGAAGGACGGCAAGGGACGGGTGGCGGCGGTGGAGGTGATGCTGAACTCGCCCCTCATCCAGGACCTGATCTTCAAGGGCGAGGTGCACGAGATCAAGGGCGTCATGGCGAAATCGCGCGAGCTCGGCATGCAGACCTTCGACCAGCACCTGTTCGATCTCTACGAGCAGGGGCTGATCAGTTACGAGGACGCGCTGCGCAACGCCGATTCCGTCAACGAGCTGCGGCTGATGATCAAGCTGCACGGCAAAGAGGCGAAGGAGAAGGACCTGACGACGGGGATCGAGCATCTCAACATCGTCTGACACCGGACACTTCGTGCCGGGTCAGATGCGCCGATTCGAACGGACGAAATAGGTCGCCGTTCAATCGGCGCGGCGCACAGAAAGGCGTCGGGGAAAGTACCGGCGCCTTTTCCATTTCATGACCCTTCCGTTTGACCTCCAGACGTTTCTCATCGCCGCGGTGGTGTTCACCGCGGCCTACGTCATCTTCGGCATCACGGCCTTCGGCGCGGCGTTGTTCACCGTGCCGGTCCTGTCGCATTTTCTGCCGCTCGAATTCGTGCTGCCGATGTGCGCGCTGATCGACATGTCGGCCGCGCTCGCGCTCGGCGTGCGCTTCTCGCGCGACGCGGTCTGGCCGGAGCTCAAGTGGATGGTGCCGCTCTCCCTCGCGGGCGCGGTCGCGGGCGTGACGCTGCTCGTCGCCCTGCCGCGCCAGGCCACGATCGCGGGGATCGGGGCGGTCCTCGTGGCCTACGGCATCTACGCGCTGCGGCAAAAGGAGGCGGTCCGCACGGTGAGCCGGGCGTGGGCGCCGGTCGCCGGCTTCACGGGCGGCGCATTCGGAACGCTGTTCGGCATCGGTGCGCCGCCCTACGCGATCTACCTCACGCACCGCCTGCACGACAAGCTCGCGTTCCGTGCGACGCTCTCGAACATGGTGATTTTCTCCGTTTCGATGCGGGCCGTCGTGTTCGCGGCGAGCGGACTCATGCTCGCCGACCGCATTATCGGCTTCGCGCTGCTCGTGCCGTTCGCGCTGGCCGGGCTCTGGATCGGATACCGCCTTCACGGCCACATCTCGCGCGCAGGACTGCTGCGAATCGTGGCCGGCCTGCTGTTTCTGATCGGCCTGTCGCTGCTCGCGCGCGCGCTCGCGCCCGCCGCGATGTCCTGAATCTGCTATCATCCGCCGCGGAAGCCGGCGTGACTTTGCGCCCGCTGCAATTCCCCGTCGGCCCGCTCTCCGCCATCCCTTGACGCCGAGTTCCCAAAGTCCTGCGAGCGAGCCCGCCCCCTTCTCGCGCGCGCAGTTCGAGCAGGCGCCCGGCGAAGTGTTGAGCCGCGGCCGCTGGGCCAACGCGGTGCTGTACGTTCATCGCCATGAGGGCGCGCGCTGGGTGGTGAAGGACTTCCGGCCGCGAAGCTTCGCGGTGCGCAACACCGTCGGGCGCCTGCTGATCCGGCGGGAGATGCGAGCCCTGCGCAGGCTGGCAGGGATCGCGGGCGTGCCGGCTCGGGCGTTCCGGGTCGACGCGCACGCGCTCGCCTACCGCTTCATTCCCGGCGTGCCGCTCAACCATGCGGACCTCGGCGCGCGCGCGGCCGATTTTTTCACCGGGCTCGAACGCCTGCTCGGCGAGGTGCACGCAGTGGGCGGAATCCTGCACCTGGACGTGCGCAATGGCCGCAACGTCCTGGTGTCGGAGCGCGGAGAGCCGATGCTGATCGACTTCCAGTCCCACGTCGGGACAGGGTGGATGCCGGCACGCCTGCGCCGCTGGGCCGAGCGCTACGACCTCGGCGGGGTGTACAAGCACTGGGAGCGCAGGAGCCCGGAGACCCTGGGCGAGGCGCGCGCGAGCGTGCTTGCCCAAGTAAACTGGTGGCGCCGCCTCTGGGTGCTTCGCGGCTACTTCGGGATGCGCAAGTCCAGGGGGTCGGCGGGAATGTCAGATCCGGAGCCGAAATGATCCTCGACCCTGTTCACGCGCTATTCAACCATGCCGGTTTCCGTGCCTTCTGGGTGAAGATGCGCGTGCCGCTGGTGCTCGCGATCTCCGTCGCGGTGCTGTGGCTCGCCGATCCGCGCTGGCTGTGGCCCGGTTTTCTCGTGTCCATGGCCGGAGAATTCATCCAGCTGTGGTGTTTCGCGTCGCTCGACAAGAACCGCGATCTCGCCTGCAACGGCCCCTACACGCTGGCGCGCAATCCGATGTATCTGGGCCGCTTCTTCATCATCCTCGGGGCCGTGATGTTGCTCGGCAACGCGTGGGTGATACTGGCGTACGTGGTCGTGTACTACTTCTACATGGTGAACCGGGTGAAACGCGAGGAGGTGCGCCTGCGCGCGGTGCTCGGCGCGCCCTACGCGGAATATTGCGCGGCGGTACGCCGCTTCCTTCCGGGCCGGCCCTACCGCGGTAACCCGGTGCTCTACTGGAACTGGGGCCTGCTCCGCCAGAATCACGGGTGGGCCAACCTCGCCGGCACCCTCGCATTCTGGGGCGCAGCCGCGGCGCGGGTGTGGTGGCTGTGAGTTGATTCCCTCGGCCGGGCCCGCCGCTGCGCGGCGGTCTCAACGCGCTGAGTAACCCGCCATAAACTCTTGCCAGGCGGCATCGCGGTCCGCTGCCGTCCATTCCGGGGTGAGTTTGTCGAGTGAACGCTGGAGGCGCGCGAGGTTGGCCAGCGCCCAGCGGCCCGGCGCGCGCAGCACGGCACGATCGAGGTCGATGAGGTGCGCCGTGCCGTCGCGACCGAGCAGCAGGTTGTTCCAGGTCAGATCGGCATGGTCGAGCCCGGCGCCGTGGCAGCGCGCGACGCAAGCCCCTGCCGCACGCCAGCCTGCCGCATCGAACGCGCCCTTCGCCATGAGGCTCGAGCACGGCACCGCGGGCAGGCGCTCGGTGATGAGGTCGCCGGAGTAGGTCGCGCCGGCGCGCAAGACCCGCGCCGCGACCGGGCGCGGCACCGGCAAGCCGAGGGCACGCGCGCGCTGAGTGAGCTGGAACTCGACGAACGGCCGGGTGCGCTCAAGGCCAAGCCAGAGGTAGTGATCCGCAATCCAGCGCGCAATGCGTCCGCCGCGCCAGTAATGGCGCAGCACCCACTCCGCGCCGGGCGCGCCGACGAACCACGTAGTACCCCGTCCGGTATCGGCCGGCACCGCCTGGCCCCGCGCTTGCCACCACGCCGGCTCGAACCATTGCGGCTGCGCTACGGCGCCCGCGGCAGCGTCATAGATGATGGCGCAACTGCCGTCCCGCAGGATCCGCGTCGCGTCCGCTCCGTAGTCCCTGTTGATCGCGCCCTCCGAAAGCGTCTGCGTGCCGGCGTCGAGTTTATCACCCGCGGCGGGCGCGGCGCCGCGGGTGATCGGGCGGTCACGTAGCGCGGCTCGCCGCGCTGCCCGCGGGCGTGGGCGGATACCGCAGCGGCGAGGTGACCGCCGAGGCGTCGATTTTGCCGAGCCGCACCAGCCTCGCCTCGATTGCCGCGCGCGAGCGGTTATGAGCGCGGGCGAGCTCGTCTACCGTCCTGCCGGAGTCGAACGCGCTCGCGAGGCGCTCCTCTTCCTCCGCGCTCCAGCGCGAGCCCGAGCCGCTTTGCGGGAAAGCGGGCTTGCGCTCGGGGGCGGGCGCGCCGGCACTCTCGACCGCGCGCATCGCCGCGCCGCCGCCGCCCTCGATCGCGCGCATCGCCTCGAACAGCGCCCGCACCGTATCGGGATGCTGATACGCACCGTCGGCCGCGAACTTCTCTCCCGTCGCCGGGTGAACGCCGTTCGCGAGAGCGTTCAGTATTCTCAGCGTTTGTTCCCTATCCATGGTTCTTCCCTCCTCGTTGTTGATCGCCAGGCCGGCTGGCCCGCGTGCTGGCTCAACGCGGGAACGCGGACGGCGGTTGACGGCTGGCCCAAGATTCACACCCGGCCGTGTCAACACGCAGGAGCGCGAAAGCGTTTGAGCGCGAGGAGGGAATGTGGAAACACGGTTGAGCCTCGCGCCGGGTCAGAACGGGACCAAGAAACTGCTCGCAACGTATGGGGATCGGCTTCTGCGCGTACGCTACCGCTACGACGCCGCGCGCGGCTTGCGGCACAAGACCGTGGAGCTGATCGTGGAAACCACCCCGTGGAACCCGCGCCAACGCAACGCGCGCCGGGAGCCGGAAGACATGGTTGCTGTGAGGATAGGCTTCTCCGAAACCGGACTGCGCGAGCGCATCAAGGCCGCGGGGGCGATCTGGCGTCCAAGGCACCGGCTGTGGGAGGTCGACTGGAAGACTGTGCGGGAGCTTGGCCTGCAGGGCCGCGTGGTTCCGGATGAGCCGGGCTGAAATCCATCCATACAGAGATATACCAACGCATATGTGTATATCTACTCTTGGACGGTCACATATACGGGTATATGCTTTTGGCAACCTACGAAAGCCAACTAAATCTAGTTGGGCGACATAGTGGAGGTGTGAAACATGCCGAGAACCGCGACCCCACTGCTGCTGGCGATCTCGTTGACGCTGCTTCCTGTGATGAATGCTCACGGGCAAAGCCGCGCCTCCGAGCTGAGCACCCTTCGTGACGCGATTGAGGGGAGCGTCGCGGCATTTTCTCGTGGGCCGTCCGCCAACGCCTTCAATGAACTCCTCAAGGAACACTGGTTCAAGAGCACTGAGGCACAATCGACAGCGACCACCCTGGATGCGGCCCTACAAGCTAACCGGGGCGCAGCTGAGCTGCGGCTCGGCAAGGCGATACCGGGCGCCTATGAATTCCTCGGCGTAAGGCGCCTCGGTGCGTCAGTAGCGAAATTGGTGTATGTGCTCAAGCATGAGCACGGCGTCATCCCCCTCGTGTTCGACTGCTACAGAGCTGGCGATGTGTGGAGGATACTGGGTGTTCATTACGGCGACTCCGCCATGGACGACATGAAGACACTGGCCGTCGTGGAACGGTCAAACTGACCAAGTCGGGGCCATGCATCGCGGCGCAGTGCCCAACTACGCAGTGCACCGGACCGGGGCTCGCGCTGCTCGCTCCGGCCGGTGACCGCGGGCGTTAGGTTGCATGTCATTCGCTAGCGAATCGCACTTCCGGTGGCCATACCGGACCGCCCTTTTCTTGGTAGCGCTATCGGTAGTGGTTGTCCTGGGGTTTAATGTATTCATCTTGTTCGATCCCCATCCATCGACAATTGGCACTGGGGTGTTCTGGCTCGCGATACTCTTGGCATTGTCATCGGTCGGAGAACTAGTCGTACTCCCGGTTGCAATTTGGGGACTTTGGAAGCGAGAAAGCGAGCGAACGAGAGTTAATGTGCTTGCTGTCATTGCTGGCGTCGTATTCTTACTGCTGGTGTTGCTCCTATCATCGGAGCCTTACCGGAGGCTATTGCCGCATGCAACCTAACCACCGGTTCGAGATCGACGCGACAAGCTCGGCGT
>DATICE010000167.1:0-4487 GCA_035456985.1 Burkholderiales bacterium
CGCCACAGCGCGTCCACCCGCCGTTTCACGTCCTCGCTCATCGCGATCGTTTCGCCCCAGCGGCGCTCGGACTCTCCCGGCAGCTTGCGGGTGGCGTCTATCCCCATCTTGGAGCCGAGCCCCGGCACCGGGCTCGCGAAATCAAGATAGTCGATTGGCGTGTGCTCCGTGATCAAGGTGTCGCGCTGTGGGTCGACGCGCGTCGCGAGCGCCCACACCACTTCCTTCCAGTCGCGGACGTTGACGTCGTCGTCGGTGACGATGATGAACTTGGTGTAGAGGAACTGCCGCAGGAAGCTCCAGATGCCGAACATCACGCGCCGGGCATGACCGGGGTACTGCTTCTTCATGCTGACACACGCGATGCGATAGGAGCAGCCCTCGGGCGGCAGGTAGAAATCCGTGATCTCCGGGAATTGCCGCGCGAGCAGCGGCACGAATACCTCATTCAGCGCCAGGCCCAGGACTGCCGGCTCGTCGGGCGGCTTTCCGGTGTAGGTCGAGTGGTAGATCGGATCGCGCCGGGTCGTGATCCGGTCGATCGTGAACACCGGGAACCGCTCCTGCTCGTTGTAATAACCGGTGTGGTCGCCGAACGGCCCTTCCAGCGCGGTCTCGCCGGGGTGGATCCAGCCCTCGAGCACGATCTCGGCGCCGGCCGGCACCTGCAGGTCATGGGTCAGGCAGTGCACGATCTCCGTTTTGGATCCCCGCAGCAGGCCTGCGAACTGGTACTCGGACAGCGTGTCGGGTACCGGCGTCACCGCCCCCAGCAGCGTGGCGGGATCCGCACCCAGCGCGACGGCGACCGGGAATGGCTCGCGCGCGTGCGCCAGGCAATGATCGCGGTAATCCAGCGCCCCGCCGCGCTGCGGCAGCCAGCGCATGATCACTTTGTTGCGGGCGAGCACCTGCTGGCGATAGATGCCGAGATTCTGGCGGCGGCGGTTGGGCCCGCGCGTCACCGTCAACCCCCAGGTGATGAGCGGCGCGGCGTCTCCCGGCCAGCAGGTCTGGACCGGGAACCGGCCGAGGTCCACCTCCGGGCCCTCGAGCACGACTTCCTGGCAGGGCGCGCGCGTTATTGCCCGCGGCTCCATCGAGAGCACGGTTTTCAGCAGCGGCAGCTTATCCCACGCGTCCTTCCATCCTCTGGGGGGTTCCGGCTCCCTGAGCATCGCGAGCATCCTGCCCAACTCGCGCAGCGCCGTCGTCGGGTCTGCCGCATCCACGCCCATGCCCAATGCGACGCGCCGTACCGTGCCGAACAGATTCCCCAGCACGGGCACCGAATGTCCCTTCGGCTTCTCGAACAGCAGCGCCGGCCCGCCCGCCTTCAGCACGCGGTCGCAGATCTCGGTCATTTCCAGGCAGGGATCAACCGTCGCGGTGACGCGCTTCAGCTCGCCGCGTGACTCGAGCCCGGCAAGGAAATCGCGCAGGTCACGGTATTTCATGTGCCAGTTGCTTAGCGCAGCATGCCGGACCTGAAATGGAGGTCCAGCGCAAGACCCACAAACACCGCGAGCCCCACCCAGTTGTTGTTGCGAAAGGCGCGGAAACAGCGGTTGCGGTCGCGGCCGCGGATCAGCCAGTACTGGTAGATGGCCAGGCCAGCCGCAATGGCGAGCCCTGCGAAGTAGAAAGCGTCCAGGCGCTGCCAGCGGCCGATCGCCGTCAGGCCGCCGAGAAAGAGGGCGTGCGCGATCATGACCCCCGCCACATCGAAGCGTCCGAGCACGATCGCTGAGGACTTCAACCCGAGCTTGAGGTCGTCGTCGCGGTCCACCATCGCGTACTCGGTATCGTAGGCGATGATCCAGAAGAAAGTGGCGCCCATCAGCGCCCATGCTATGTGCGGAATGTGCCCCAGCTGCGCCGCGTAGGCCATCGGAATCGAAAAGCTGAACGCCACGCCGAGCCAGGCCTGGGGGAACACGAAGAAGCGCTTGAGGAAGGGATAGATCACCGTGATCGCAAGCGCGGCGAAAGACAGCAGCACGGTCAGCCAGTTCAGCTGGAGCACCAGGACGAAGGCGGCGAGCAGCAGCGCAGCCGCCAGCGCGAGGGCCTCGGTGAGCGACACGATGCCGGCTGCGAGCGGCCGGTTGCGGGTGCGCTCCACGTACGGGTCGAACCTGCGGTCGGCGCAGTCGTTGATCACGCAGCCGGCCGAGCGCATCAGGACGACGCCGAGCAGGAATATGACCAGGACATCGAGCTCGGGAATGGCGCGCCGGGCGAGCCAGAGGCTCCACAGCGCCGGCCACAGCAGGAGCAGCCAGCCAATCGGCTGGTCGAGCCGCATCAGCCGCTCGTAGGCGTTGAGCCGCTCCGTGAACGTCAGGGGCCGGACGACCCCGGCGGGTGAATCGGCCATCGAATGAGTATATCAACCGGCAGGTAAGCAGTGAGCGGTGAGCAGTGCGCGCAATGCTGCCGCAGAGAAGCCGCCACACTTGCCGCTTACTGCTTACCGCACACTAGACTCTAAGGTACTCGTGGCGGGTGCCCAGCCAGCGCGCGAGGTGCCGCTGCGCCGCGTCGGGCTCGTCCCGCAGCAGAGCGGCGGCGGCAGCGCGCGCTTGCTCGAGCAGGTCAACATCGGCGTTCAAATCCGCGAAACGGAGCAGCGGTATGCCGCTCTGGCGCGCCCCCAGCAGTTCTCCCGGCCCGCGCAGCCGCAGGTCGTGGCGTGCGATCTCAAAGCCGTCGCGGTTCTCGAAGATGATCTTCAGCCGCTCGCGGGCGGCTGGCGTCAGCGGTTCCGCAAAAAGCAGCACGCACTCGGCCTTCTCCGCGCCGCGGCCGACGCGGCCCCGCAGTTGGTGCAGTTGGGCGAGCCCCAGGCGCTCGGCGTGCTCGATCACCATCAGCGTCGCGTTGGGGACGTCCACGCCCAGTTCGATCACGGTAGTGGCGACCAGCAGCTGGATCGCGCCGCGCCGGAAAGCGTCCATAATCCTTGTCTTCTCCTCGCTCTTGAGACGGCCGTGCACGAGCCCGAGCTTCAGCTCCGGGAAGGTCGCGGTAAGCACGGCATGCGTCGCGAGCGCGGCTTTGAGCTGCAGCTGTTCCGACTCCTCCACGAGCGGGCACACCCAGTAGGCCTGGCTGCCGGCCATACAGGCATCGCGCACCCGGCGGACGACTTCCGCACGCCGCGCCTCCGAGAAGAGCCGCGTCGCGACCGGCGCGCGCCCCGGCGGCAGCTCGTCGATCGTCGAGGCGTCAAGATCGGCGTAGAAGCTCATCGCCAGCGTGCGCGGGATGGGCGTCGCGCTCATCATCAGCTGGTGCGGCTGCGCGCCCCGGTTGGGACGCGAGCCTTTCATGCGAAGCGCCAGGCGCTGGTGGACGCCGAAACGGTGCTGCTCGTCCACGATGGCGAGCGCGAGATTGGCGAATTCGACTTCCTCCTCGATCAGCGCGTGGGTGCCGACCGCGATCCCCGCCTCTCCCTTCGCCACCGCGGCCAGCGCCGCGCGCTTGTCGCGGCGGATGAGTCCGCCGGACAGCCATGCCACCTTCACCGCGAGCGGCGCGAGCCATCCCGCGAACTTGCGATAGTGCTGCTCGGACAGGATCTCCGTGGGCGCCATGACCGCCACCTGGTAGCCGTTCTCAACGGATTGCAGTGCCGCAAGCGCAGCCACGATTGTCTTGCCGCTGCCGACGTCGCCCTGGAGCAGCCGCTGCATCGGGTAGGGCAGCGCGAGGTCGTGCCGGATCTCGGCAAGCGCCCGGTTTTGCGCCGCGGTGAGCTTGAAAGGCAGCCGCGCCATGAGCGCCTGTGCGAGCCCGCCGCGCGGCCTGAGAGCGGGTGCACCGGCGCTCTTGCGCCGCTGGTAGTGGAAGCGCATCGAGAGCTGCTGCGCCAAGAGCTCGTCGAATTTCATCCTGCGCCAGGCGGGGTGGCGGCGGCTCTGGAGCGCGTCCTGCGGGACCTGCGGCGAGGGATTGTGCAGCAGCATGACGGCCTCACGGAACACCGGGAGCCCCAGCTTCGCCACCAGCGCCGGCGGCAGGGTGTCCTCCAGATCGCAGTCGGAGAGCGCGCGAGCGATCAGTCCCCGCAGATCATCTTGCCGTAATCCAGCGGTGGTCGGATAGACCGGCGTCAGCGCCTGCGCGACGGGCGCCTCGCCGTGCAGCACGCGGTAACGCGGGTGCGTCATCTCGGGCCCGAGGAATCCGTGGCGGATCTCGCCGAAGGCGCGCACGCGTGCGCCCGTGGCAAGTTGCTTCAGCTGGCTCGGGTAGAAGTTGAAGAAGCGCAGCGTCAGCACCCCGCTGCCGTCCTCGATGTGGCAGATGAGCTGGCGCCGCGGGCGATACTTGACGTCCGCTTCCACCACGTTGCCCTCGACCACAACCGGCTCGCCCGCCGGCGCTTCGCTCAACGCGTAGAGCCGCGTCTCGTCGTCGTAGCGCAGCGGCAGGTGAAGAACCAGGTCGAACTTGGATGCGATCCCCAGTTTCGCGAG
>DATICE010000168.1:0-2806 GCA_035456985.1 Burkholderiales bacterium
GACACGATCGCCGCGCGGTCGGAGGGGTAGACTCGCAGCGATCGCTCGAGCTGCTCGCGCGCGGCAGCGGCGTCCCCCGCCAGCGCCAGCAGCAGCGCCTGGCGATAGACCAACACTTCAACCGGCACAAAATGCATAGCACGCGTGACGACCGTCAGCTTGTCCGCCAGTTGCTCCCGGTTCACGCTGACACCGTAGGCGATCGCCAGCTCGACATATGGCCTCAGCAGCGGCTCGCTGTGCACCGTCATCAACGCCTGAGCAAAGGCCTCGTCGCTCGACGATTGCGGCGACTGCGGCCCGGCGCTGAACACCAGCTGCTCGAAATTGCGATACGGCGAGATCACCGCAGCGAGGTTCACGCAGCCCACTAGCAGCACCAGCACCACCGCCGCGCGTGCCGCGCCGGGGACACGCACGGACAGGGAGCGCTGCGCTCCGAGCCCCAGCAGCAGCGCCGCGGGGCCCAGGAAATTCGAGTACCACAGGGGGAACTCGAGCAGGCTGTGGATGCCGATGACCGCGACCAGCGCCAGCAGCCACCACCACTCCAGGTCGACCTGCACGCGGCGCAATCCCGCGACCCAGGCAAGCACCGGGCCCACTATTATCAGCGCGCCCGCGATTCCGGTCTCCGCGAGGAGCTGGAGCACAATGTTGTGCGAGTGATTGAACAACGCGCCCGCCGCCGAAGCGCCGTACGCAGCCTGGTACAGGAAATTGTGCCATGCGAACTGCCCGAAACCGGCACCAAGCACCGGAGCGGCGAGAAACATCTGCCACGCCTCGCGCCACAACTCCAGGCGCGGCCCGATGCCGCTCGCAACCTGGAACAGGCGCTCAACGGACGTCGTCATCGTTGCGTCTTGCTCGGGCAGCATGAACGGCAGGGTGACCAGCCCTTGCGCGGCGATGAAGCTGGGCAGAAGCCAGCCGGCGAAGACTGCCAGCCGGCGGCTCGCGGCCTCGCGCCGCAGGCGATGCAGCAGCAGAGCGAGCGCGAGGATCATGACGAGATAGAGCCATGAGCTGCGCGAGCCGGTGAGCGCCAGTACCACCAGGAAGGCTGCCGCACAGGCCACCGCGGGAGCGCCCGCGAGAACGCCGCGACCGTAGAGATAGGCCACGGACGCAAGCGACAGCGTCATATACGCGGCGTAGTGATTGGGCTGCCCGAGATTGCCGTAGACCGCCGTCCCCGCCTTTTGCGCGATCATGAAATCGAACGGAGTCGAGATGTGGTAGTGCTGCACGAGGCCGATCAGCGCGTGAACGAGCCCCCCCGCCAGCAGAAACCAGGCGAGCGTTCCCGCAATCGAGTCAAGCGCCATCCGGCGTCCCAGCACGTGCCCCAGCACGGCCATAAGCGCCGCCCACAGCAGGTAGAGTCCCGCCGTGTACGCCTGCTCCGCATACGGCACCCGGTCGAGCGCGACTTGCAGCGCCAGCAGTACGGCGAGCCCGAGCGGAGCGAGCGCGATCATCGGCACCGCCGCATCGCGCCACGCGTTCCGGCCGAGCAGCGGAACCGCGGCGGCGAGGCCGAGCGCGAACGCCAGCCACTCGCTGTAGAAGCTCGTGAGCGGATAGCGGTGATAGGGCTGCAGGAACGGCAGCGTCCACGCCAGCCCGATCAGCATCAGGCTGGCGCGGGAAAATCGACTAAAATTGTCGGCGGATGGCGCCACGCAACGCAGTCAGCGAGATCATGAAAGTCACCCCGGTCCTGTTGATCATACTCGACGGCTTCGGGCTCCGCGAGGAATGCGAGCACAACGCCATTTGCCAGGCGCGCAAGCCGCACTGGGACTTCCTGTGGCGCACGTGCCCTCACACGACCATCGACGCTTCGGAGAAATGGGTAGGCTTGCCCAAGAACCAGATGGGCAATTCCGAGGTGGGGCACATGAACATTGGCGCCGGGCGCGTCGTCTACCAGGACTACACCCGGATCGAGAATGCAATCGAGACCGGCGAGTTTTCCCGCAACCCGGTACTGGTGAAAGCGCTCGAGACCGCGCGCGGCGCCGGCCGCTCGCTGCACCTGCTGGGCCTGCTTTCTCCCGGCGGCGTGCACAGCCACGAATCACAGATCCATGCCGCTCTCGGGATGGCCGCGCGCGCCGGGGTGAAGGAGATCCGCGTGCACGCGTTTCTGGACGGGCGCGACACCCCGCCGCGGAGCGCCGAAGCTTCCCTTCTCGCGCTCGAGCGGCTGTGCGCGGAGCTCAAGGCAGGGCGCATCGCTTCGATCTGCGGCCGCTATTACGCGATGGACCGCGACAGCCGGTGGGAGCGCGTGCGGCCGGCCTACGATCTCATCTCCCAGGGAAAGGCGGCGCACCGCGCGGGAACCGCTGCCGAAGGCCTGCGCGCAGCCTACGCTCGCGGAGAATCCGACGAATTCGTCCACGCCACCGCGATCGGCGCCAACGGCGCGCGGATGGAGGACGGCGATGCGGTCGTGTTCATGAATTTCCGGGCCGACCGCGCCCGCCAGCTGACGCGCGCGCTGACCGATCCCGGCTTCAACAGCTTCGTGCGCGAGCGCGTCCCGCGGCTGGGCTACTTCTGCACGCTCACGAGCTACGGCGAGGATTACGCTCACGTCCCGGCAGCGTTTCCGCCGCAGAGCGTCGCCAACGGGTTCGGGGAGTACATCGCAGCGCAGGGCCTGAAGCAGCTGCGCATCGCCGAAACCGAAAAATATGCGCACGTCACGTATTTCTTCAACGGTGGCGTGGAAGCGCCGTATCCGGGCGAGGAGCGCATCCTCGTTCCTTCGCCCAAAGTTGCAACCTACGAT
>DATICE010000169.1:0-14980 GCA_035456985.1 Burkholderiales bacterium
GGCGTGACGACGACCTTGCCGAATACCTCGCGCGTCTCGATCAGGCGCAGCCCTTCCACCGCGCGCTCGAGCGGCAGCACCTTGTCGATCACCGGCTTCATCTTTCCTGCCGCGATGAGGCCCATCAGCGCCTGCAGGTTGTCGTCGTAGAAGCTGTTCGAGCCGATGACCTGCAGTTCGAAGCTCCAGATGTAGCGTAGGTCCTCCGGCGGATTGTAGCCGGCGGTCGCGCCGCACACCAGAATCTTGCCTCCGCGCTTCACGCAGCGCAGTGTGGGCGCCCAGGTGTCGCCGCCTGTGAAGTTGATGACGACATCCACGCCGCCCTCGTACGAGCGCCGCTGCGGCTTGCCGTACTTCTCGACCGCCCATTTCGAGAAATCAGTCTCCTTGTAGTTGATGACGTGGTCGGCCCCGAGGTCCTTCAGCCGCTTGATCTTGTCCGCGCTGGACGCGCAGGCGATGACCTCCGCGCCGAGCATCTTCGCGAGCAGCACGCATCCGGTGCCGACGCCCCCGCTCGCCCCGAGCACCAGCACCTTGTCGCCGCTCTTCACGGTCTGGTGGGTAATCAGCATGCGGTGCGCCGTTCCGTAGGCGACTGGAAGGGCAGCCGCTTGCTCGAAGCTCACACCTTCCGGCATGCGGATCAGCTGGTGCTGGGCAACCAGGCATTTCTCGGCGAGGCCTCCGTGCATCATTTCGCCCATCAGCCCCTTCTGCCGATTGAGCGGATTGACCAGCACGCGGTCGCTCTTCTTCCAGTCGCTGATGCCGGGCGCGGTCTCCAGAATCTCGCCAGCCATGTCGAGGCCGATGATCATCGGCAGCGGCACTTTGATGCCGGGCATGCCGCGCACGGTGAAGACGTCGTGGTAGTTGAACGAGGTCGCCTTCACCCGGATCACGACGTGTCCCTCCACCGGCCGCGGATCCGGGAAGTCGGTCACGTACGTCAGCTGTTCCAAGCCACCGTGCTGATTCAGAACTACCGCTTTCATTTTATGTTCCGATCGAATTAGGTGTAAATGCGATTCACGCTGGTCGAAATTCGGTCCGCGCCGACGCAGTAGACGTGCAGCGAATTCGCGAGCACGGCGCTCATGGCGGCCCCTCGGCGCCGAGCGCGAGGCTCATGACCGATCCGGAAGTCAGGATTGCGGACAGTACCATGTTGCGCGCCGTCTCGATCTGCTCGCGGCAGATGCGCTCCGCCGCGTCGCCGTCCCCGCGGCCGAGGGCCTTGACGAGGGCGCGATGCGCGCGCGCGAGTTCCTGCGAGCGGTCGCGCAGCGCGAGCCCCAGGTGCAGCAGCCGCGTCATCTCGTCGAGAAGCCGTTCGATGGCCTCTGCGAGCCGCGAGTTGCCGGTGGCACGCGCGATCGCCACCTGGAACGCCTTGCTCGCTTCCAGGAAGCGCGCGGTGCTTCGGGGATCGCCCGGCTCATAGCCGGAGCGCGAAATCTCGTCGAGCGCGCGCAGCCGCTGCGCGCCGACCTTGCCGGCCGCCATGCGCGCCGCCGCGGGTTCGAGCATGAGACGCAGCTCGAACACGTCGTGGACGTCCTTCACCGTGACCGGCGTCACCCGGTAACCGCGGCGCGGAATGGCCCGCACCAGCCCGTCATGCGCGAGCCGGTTGAGCGCCATTCTTACGGGCGCCTTGCCGATCCTGTAATGCGAGCAGAGCTGGGCTTCCGAGATCTCGGTGCCGGGCGCCAGCATGCAGCTGATGATGTCGTGCCGGATGCGCTCGTAAGCGCGGTCCGACAGGAGGGGCATGGCGCGGATTTCGGCCGGGGTGCGGCCGGGAAGGGGATGGGCCATCAATTGAACACGTGCGGGTTCCTTGAAATTCTATGAACGCGCCGGTGACATGTCAAAATACCGAGTAGCCGCGCATCCAGCTCCGGCGTGGTTTGTCGTGCTGCGACCGGGCGCCTTGCTGCTCCTGGCGCAGCGGCGCGAGCGGCGGCCATCAGGCGCCCCGATGGCGGGGAACGGACTGCTCTAGAGGAAGAGGACGGCGGGGAACGTCGCAACTGCGAGCAGGAGCACCAGCCACTCGAGGTTGTTGCGCTTCAGCCAGCCCGTGAAGTGCAGGATCAGGATGATCAGCGCGACGACGTAGAAAGCGTAAAAAAGCATTCGCTACTCTCCCTGTTGCACCCCCGAGGCCTTGCGAACGAAGCGTTCGCGCACGGCACTCCACCGATGATTCTAGCGATATTGCCGAGCACAATAAAGAGGCGGCCAGCTACGCGGAACTTTGACACAATATCGTCAGGAAGACCGCCTAGATGAGCGTGATACTTGCCCTCGACCAGGGCACCACCAGTTCGCGCGCAATCGTGTTCGACGCGAAAGGGGCCAATCTGGCGGTGGCGCAGAAGGAATTCACGCAGGTGTTCCCCCGGCCCGGCTGGGTGGAGCACGATCCCGAGGAGATCTGGGTCACGCAGGTTACCGTCGCCCATGAGGCGCTGGCGCGCGCAGGTGTACAGGCCGGAAACGTGGCCGCAATCGGTATCACCAATCAGCGTGAAACCACGGTGGTATGGGAACGCAAGACCGGACGGCCATTGTGCAACGCCATCGTGTGGCAGGACCGCCGGACGGCGGCGGCTTGCGACGCATTGAAGGCGCGGGGCCTGGAAACGCGCGTGACCGAGAAGACCGGGCTCGTTCTGGACCCCTATTTTTCCGGCACCAAGCTGGCGTGGATTCTCGACAACGTGCCGGGCGCGCGTGCCGCCGCTGAGGGCGGCCGGCTCGCGTTTGGCACCGTGGACAGCTGGCTTGTCTGGAAGCTCTCGGGCGGCGCGGCGCATGTGACCGACGTGACGAACGCGTCGCGCACTTTGCTCTACGACATCCACGCCGGGTCGTGGGACGAAGAGCTGCTCGAGATCTTCCGGGTTCCCCGCGCCGTGCTTCCGGAGGTGCGCCCGTCGAGCGGCGTTGTCGCCGAGACGGCCGCGGGGCTTTTCGCGGTCCGGATACCCGTCGCGGGCATCGCCGGCGACCAGCAGGCGGCGCTGTTCGGGCAGCGCTGTGTAACGCCGGGAACTGCCAAGAACACGTACGGCACCGGCTGCTTCATGCTGATGCATACCGGTCAGCATCCTGTACCCTCTCGCAACAAGCTGCTGACGACCGCGGCATGCCAGACCGGCAGCAGGCCCGAGTACGCCCTGGAAGGCAGCATTTTCATCGCGGGCGCCGTGGTGCAATGGCTGCGCGACGGGCTCGGCATCATCCGGTCGTCGTCCGAGATCGAGAGCCTGGCCGCGGGCGCCGCCGACAGCGGCGGCGTCTACTTCGTGCCGGCTTTCGCGGGGCTCGGCAGCCCGCACTGGGATCCCTACGCGCGCGGCGCCATCCTGGGACTGACGCGGGGGTCGACGGCGGCCCATGTCGCCCGCGCGGCGCTCGAGAGCATCGCGTACCAGTCAGCCGACCTGCTGCACGCCATGGAAGCCGACTCCGGCACCAAGCTGGCGGAGATGCGCGTCGACGGCGGCGCAGTGCGCAACGACATGCTGATGCAATTCCAGGCCGACCTGCTCGGAGTGCCTGTAGTGCGCCCGAAGATCACCGAAACGACTGCGCTCGGCGCGGCCTATCTGGCCGGGCTCGCGGTAGGCTACTGGAAGGAAGGGGCGGAGATCGATCGACAGTGGCAGGCCGAGCGCCGCTTTGCGCCCGGCATGAGCCGTGACCAGGTGGAATCGCTTCTGGCCGGCTGGCGCAAGGCCGTGGAGCGCGCCAAGAACTGGGCGCCCTCGGACTAGGTATAATCAATCCGCTCCACGCTGCATGGCAATCTCATCCGCATCTCCGGGAGGAACGCATGACCACGACAACGCTCTCCGCGCCGTCACGCACACTGCTGGCGGTGATTTTCGGGCTGGCGAGCTCCATCGCGTCTGCCCAGGCCGATGACTGCAAGAATCGCGGCCAGCTCGACACGCTCTACTGCGACGAGAACAAGGATCTCGTTGCCGACGCGCCCAAGGACTCGAAGCGCTGGAAGAATCCCTCCACGCTCGTATTCACTTACACGCCGGTGGAGGACGCCGCGGTGTACGAAACGGCATTCAAGCCGTTCCTCGATTACCTTGGCAAGTGCACCAGCAAGCGCATCGTCTATTACCCCGTGCAGTCGAACGCTGCGGAGATCGAGGCGATGCGCGCGGGTCGACTGCACGTCGGCGGGTTTTCGACCGGCCCCACCGGTTTTGCGGTGAACCTCGCGGGCGCCGTGCCGTTTGCCGTGAAAGGCAACGAGAAGGAGCTCCAGGGCTATAACCTGATCATGATTGTGAAGCGTGGCAGCCCGTTCAAGAAGCTGACCGATCTCAAGGGCAAGAGGGTCGCGCACACCTCGCCCTCGTCCAACTCCGGGAATCTTGCGCCGCAGGTGCTGTTCCCGCCCGAGGGGCTGGTGCCGGACAAGGACTACAAGGTCCTGTTCTCGGGCGGCCACGGCCAGTCGGTGAAAGGCGTCGAATCGGGCGATTACGAAGCCGCGCCGGTGGCTTCCGATGTATTCACCCGCATGGCGACTCGCGGAGAGATCAAGGCCGACGACTTCCGCATCATCTACAAGAGCGCGGTCTTCCCGACTTCGTCGTTCGCCTACGCGCACGACCTCGCGCCGGACTTCGCCAAGCAGCTCACCAAGTGCTTTTACGATTTCCGCTTCCCGCCGGAGATGGTCAAGACGTTCGGGGGCGCCGACCGCTTCTTCCCGATCACCTACCAGAAGGATTGGGACGTAGTACGCAAGATCGCCGAGGGGACCGGCACGCCGTACAATCGCGCGGCCTATGAGAAGGAATCGGCGCGCGAGGCTGCGGCCCGCAAGAAAGCGCTCGAGGCGAAGTCCAAGAAGTAATGACGCATGGCTGAGATCGCCCGGCCGGCGGCGGAACCGCACGCCGCTGGCGCTGCGGCGCTCGAAATCCGCGGCCTGCGCAAGGAGTACCGGCGCGGTGTCCCGGTCCTGCGCGACATCAGCATCGCGTTTCCGAGCCGCGGCATCACCGCCGTGATCGGCCCCTCGGGCACGGGCAAATCCACGCTGATCCGCTGCATCAACCGGCTGGTCGAGCCGACAGCCGGCCAAATCCTGTTTCATGGCCTCGATCTCGCCACGCTGCGCGGCAAGGCGCTGCGGGAGGCCCGGCGCCGCATCGGCATGGTGTTCCAGGAATATAACCTGGTCGAGCGCCTGACGGTGATGGAGAACGTGCTATCCGGCCGGCTCGGCTACGTCACACCGCTCAAGGCGTGGTTGCGTCGATATCCGCAGGAGGACATCAACGCGGCGTGGGATTTGCTCGACACGGTGGGACTCACGGCGTTCGCGAACCAGCGCGCCGACGCGCTCTCCGGCGGCCAGCGCCAGCGCGTCGGCATCGCGCGCGCCGTCATGCAGCGGCCTGAGCTGCTGCTGGCGGACGAGCCGACCTCCTCGCTCGACCCGAAAACATCGGTCGAGATCATGGAACTGATGGTTGCGCTCGCCGACAGCCGCCGCATCCCGGTGATCCTCAACATCCACAACGTGCCGCTCGCGAAGCGCTTCGCGACGCACGTCATTGGAATGGCGGACGGAAACGTCGTCTACGACGGCCCGCCCGACGGCCTCAGCGACGAGCATCTCAAGCAGATCTACGGCGGCGAGGATTGGCTGGAATAGTGGCGCGAAGGGCGAGAAATGAGTGACACCGCGCAATCGAGGCCGTCGGCATTCCTGCCGAACTGGCCGGCGCGGCTGGCATGGCTTGCGCTGCTGGCCTATGCGCTCTACGCGGCATCGATCCTCGACGTCACCTGGGAGCGTTTCGTCATCGGGCTCGAGAACGGCGTCAGGTTCATCGGCCGGATGATGCCGCCGGACACGGCGGCGGACAAGATGGCGCTGATGATGCGCGGGCTCTACGAGACGATCGAGATCGCGGTCATCGCGTCGGCGCTCGGCATCCTGCTTTCGCTGCCGATCGGTCTGCTCGCCGCGCGCAATCTCATGCCCGCGTGGATCACTTGGCCGATGCGCCTGTTCATCGCGCTGTGCCGCTCCTTCCACCAGGTGATCATCGCGATCCTGTTCGTGAAGGCTGTGGGATTCGGCGCGCTGGCGGGCATCCTGGCCCTGACGGTGGCCTCGATCGGGTTCATCGGGAAGCTCTTCGCCGAGGCGATCGAGGAGATCTCCTTGAAGCAAGTCGAGGCGATCCGCGCGACCGGCGCGCCGTTCTTGAACGTGATCAACTACGGCGTGATGCCGCAGGTGCTGAATCGCTTCGTCGGCTTCGCGACCTATCAGTTCGATTCCAACCTGAGGAACTCGACGATGGTCGGCATCGTCGGTGCCGGGGGTATCGGCGGCACCATGTTCGCCGCGTTTCAGAAGTTCGACTACGACTATCTGCTGACGATACTGCTCTCGATCATCGCGCTGATCATGTTGAGCGAAGCGCTGCAGAACTGGATCAAGAAGCTCTACCAATGACCTCCGCATTGATCGACCGAGAATGGCGGCGCCATACGCCGCGGGAGCGGCTCGGACGCTTCGCGCTGTATTTCAGCCTGGTGATGGCGATCGTGGTGAGCCTGCGCACGGTGCAGGTCATTCCGGAGTTTCTCTACGATGCGCCCGAACAGGTCGCCGATCTGCTGAAGCGCATGTGGCCGATCGCCTGGTCGTTCTACCCGGGAGGCGTGCATGACGCGCTGATCGAGACGCTGCACATAGCGACGCTGGGAACGATGCTCGCCATCCTGATGGCGCTGCCGCTCGGGCTGCTCGCGGCGAGCAACATCACGCGCAGCGCGTGGCTCAACTATTTCGCCAAGCTGATGCTTGTGTCCTCGCGCTCGGTGAATTCGCTGGTGTGGGCGCTTCTCTTCGTCGCGATCTTCGGCCCCGGAGCGCTTGCCGGCACGATGGCGATCGCATTCCGTTCCATCGGGTTCGTGGGCAAGCTCCTGGGGGAGGCGCTGGAGGAGGCGCGGTCCGGTCCGATCGAGGCGCTACAGGCGGCGGGCGCGCCGTGGCCCTCGATACTCGTCAAGGGTTATTGGCCGCAGGTGGAGCCCGCGTTCTGGGCCATCGCGCTCTTCCGCTGGGATATCAGCGTGCGCGAGTCCGCCGTGCTGGGATTGGTCGGCGCCGGCGGCATCGGCATGGCGATCGATACCGCCATGAACCTGTTCCAGTGGGACCAGGTGGCGGTGATGCTGGTCGCGATCTTCGTCGTGGTGATCGTCGCCGAGGTCGCGGTCACCTACATCCGCAAGAAAATCATCTAGGCGAGTCGGGCACCGTCAACCCAGCTTCTTTGCCAACTCGGAAAATTCCGGGGCGTATCTGACAAGGGTGCCCGGCGGCGGCAGGGCGCCCGCTTCCAGCTTGAACACCATGAACCTGTCGCCCGCGGGGTACTGGCTGCGCAGGCCGTGCTTTGCCGCGGGCTCGAAGCCGAATCGGGTGTAGTAGGGCGGGTCCCCGATCACGACGACGAAGCCGGCGCCCCACCGGTGGCATTCGGCAAGGCCGTTCTGGATGAGGCGCCTGCCCACGCCGTGCTTTTCGTGGTCAGGCAACACGGCCAAGGGCGCGAGCCCAAGCCCCACGACGCCGGCCCGCGGCCTGAGCGCGACGGGACTGAATACGATATGGCCGACGACACTGTCCCCGTCGAGGGCCACCATTTCGATGACCGCCTTGCCGCCGGCGCGCAGGCGTTCCACCACGTTCGCCTCCGCGGCGGTGGGGAAGGCGGTCACGTGCACGCGGCGGATGGCGGCGGCATCCTCCAAACTCGCGGGCCGGATCAGTTCCATGTGCTCCCCAGAATGCTGACGTTACACCGGCTGCTGTCCGCCGGCCGGCGGCGCGGGTGCGACAGATGCCCTTGCCAATCGGTCGACCGCTAGTTTACGCTGCAAGCCGTTGATCGGGTAGGAAACCCCGTGGCGAAAGTGGCGGTTTTCAATCAGAAAGGGGGCGTCGGCAAGACGACCACGGCGCTCAATCTCGCGGCGCTGCTCGCCCGGCGCGGCGCCGATCCCCTCGTAATCGACCTCGATCCGCAGGCCCACCTCACCGCCATCTGCGATGCCGCCGTGCACGCACCCGAGCGCAGCCTCTATGGCTACTACGCCCTCGGGGCCACGCTCGCCGGGCTCATCAAGTTCGCCGGCGGGGGGGTCAAGATCATTCCCTCGCACCTGGACCTTGCCAAGGTGGACTCGCAGTTCGGCAAGGGTCCGAACGCGCTGAACCGCTTGAACTACGGCATCCTCAAGGAGAACCTCAACACCGACCGGCCGATCATCATGGATGCCTGTCCCATGCTCGGGGTGCTGTCGCTGAACAGCGTATTCGCGGCGGACCGGGTGCTGGTGCCGATTTCCACCGATTACCTCTCGATCAAGGGCGCCCTGCAGACGGAGCGGACGTTGAAGGCCCTCGAGCAGGTGCTAAAGAAGCGGATGGAGCGGCGTTATCTCCTGACGCGCTTCGATACACGGCGCAAGATGTCGTGGGCCATCGACCGGCAGATGAGGGAGCGCTTCGGTGTCGACGTCTGCGAGACGCGCATTGCCGAAAACGTGAGCCTGGCCGAGAGCCCGTTCCACAACCGCAGCGTATTCGGGCATGCGCCCGATAGCCGCGGCGCCCACGATTACACGGCGCTCCTCGACGAATTGCAGACCTGCGGGTTCCTGGGGTGAGCGCTCGGCGGTAAGCGGCAGTTCGCCCACCACCTGCCGCTCACTTCTCCTGCTGCTGTTTGTTGATCAGGGCGACCACGTCCTCGAGGTCGAGCCCCTCTTTCTTGAGCGTCGGCGTGATCTCCTTGCACTCCAGGACCTCGCACTGTTGATAGATCTGCCTGATCTTCTGCTCGGCCTCGGCCGGGTCGCGCGCCTGGACCTGGAGGTTTTCCACCAGGGAGCCCCCGCGCGTCCTGATCTTGAATCCATATTTATTCATACGCCCGTCCGTCATCGTGTTATTCAGTTGCCGTCCGTCCGGAATGTCTCCCGGTAGCGCCTGAATTTCTGGACGTAGTGGTCGGAGGCGGAGTTGATCCGCTGTATTTCTTCCTCCGAGAGGCTGCGCACTACCTTTCCCGGCGAGCCGATGACGAGGGAGCCATCGGGGATTTCCTTGCCCTCGGCGACGAGCGCGTTCGCGCCGATCAGGCAGTTGCGGCCGATCCGGGCGCCGTTCAGGATCACCGCCTTGATGCCGATCAGAGAGCCGTCGCCAATGGTGCAGCCGTGCAGCATCGCCATGTGGCCGACACTCACATTCCTCCCGATGGTGAGGGGGATGCCGGGGTCCGTGTGCAGCACGCAACCGTCCTGGAGCTGCGAGTTCTCGCCGATGGTGATGGTGTCGTTGTCCCCGCGCACGATGCATCCGAACCAGACGCTCGCGTTCGGCTCCAGCACCACCGAGCCGATCACGACCGCATCCGGCGCGATCCAGTAATCGCCCTTGCAGACGACCCTGCGCTCTTCGAACGAAAATTTCATGCGGGGAGGGCCATCGGATGTGCGCGAATTATATAGGATGTGCTAGCCCGGTATGGCGGTTTGTGCGGCCTGCCGACCCTCGGCGGCGAGCGTCTTCGCCAGCTCCTCGTCGAGCTCCGCGTAGAGCGCGCGCTCGTAGTCGCGGAAGCGGTCGGAGGTGGAGTCGCGAGGATGGGCGAGATCCACGCTGATGAGGGTCTTGATGCGGCCGGGGCGCGCGGTCATCACGGCGATGCGGTCGGCCAGCGTGATGGCCTCCGGCACCGAATGGGTGACGAACACGACGGTCTTTCTGTGGTCGCGCCAGATCTGGAGCAGCTGCTTCTGCAGGAAGCGCCGGGTCAGCGCGTCGAGCGCGCCGAACGGCTCGTCCATGAAGATGATGGAAGGCTCGGTCGCAAAGGCGCGCGCGATCGCGACCCGCTGCTTCATGCCGCCCGAAAGCTCGTTGATGCCCCGGTCGGCGAAATCCCGCAACCCCACCATTCCCAGGCACTCCAGCGCAATCTCACGGCGCTGCCGCCGGTGCGCTCCCTTGCGCTCGAGCCCGAACTCGACGTTGCCCACCACGGTGAGCCAGGGAAAGAGAGCATAGCTCTGGAACACCATCCCTCGGTCTATGTCGGGCCCGCGGATCGCCACGCCTCCGACCAGCGCCTCGCCACCCGAGGGCTCGCCGAAACCCGCCAGCATGTTGAGCAGCGTGGACTTGCCGCAACCCGAGGGGCCGACGATGACGACGAACTCTCCGGACGCGATCTCGAGGTCGATCGGCTTCAGCGCCTCCACCGGCTCGCCGGTGCGGCTCGCGTAGGTCTTGGCGATTCCGCGGATTGACAGCGGCTTGCTGGCGGTGCTCACGACTCGCCCCACGAGTAGCGGCGATTGAGGTAGCGGAAAAACGCATCGAAGCACACGCCAAGCACGCCAATCAACGCCATGCCCACCAGCACCTTGTCCGCGCGCAGGATCTCCATGCCGTTGGCGATGAGGTAGCCCAGCCCGGAACGCGCCGCGACCAGCTCCGCGGCGATGATCGCGGCCCACCCCGTTCCGAAAGAGATGCGCATCCCAACCACGATGCTGGGCAGCGCCGCGGGAAGGATGACCTTCCGGAACAGCGAGGCCTGGTCGGTGCACCCGAGAACCTGGCCCGCATGGATCAGGACGGGATCGATCCGCTTCACCCCGGCGATGGTGGAGAGCAGGGTGGGGAAGAACGTCGCGACGCATACCACAAACACCTTGCCCGCCTCGCCGATGCCGAACCAGAGAATCGCGAGGGGAATCCACGCGAGCGGCGAGATCGGCCGGAACAGCTCGACGAAAGGATCGATGATCTTTTCCATCCGGCGCGACCAGCCCATGACGAGCCCGAGGGGAATCGCGATCGCCCCGGTGATGCACCACGCAGAGAGCACTCTGGCGAGGGACGTCCCGGCATGGACGAACAGCTCACCGCTTGCGAACAGAGTCCAGAGCTCGCGTGCGGCCAGTTGCGGCGGCGGCAGCAGCGAAACATGCGGCTGGAACACTGCGATGACGAGCTGCCAGACGATCAGGATCACCACTACCGCCCACACCAGCGGCAGCAGCTGCCCGAGCGCCTTCCCGGTATTCGACATCGCTTGCGGGGGAGAGCCGGGCCCCCGCTGGAGGGACCCGGCGCGCAGGGGCTACTTCTTCACCTCGGCGAGCGCTTTCTGGGCAAAGGTCGCGTTGACCTTGGCGTTGTCCTCGGGCTTGAGGATCCCGGCCTGTTTCAGGAATTTCGTGTAGGCCTCGATCGTCGTCTTTTCCGGTACGACGTTCAGGCTGTAGACCGAGATGCCTTCCGCGAGCGAGTAGTTGATGACGCCTTCCGGAAAGCCGATCTGCTTGGTCCACATCTTCGCCGCGCCTTTCGGATCCTTCAGGATGAAGGCGATCGCCCTGACGTTCGCCGTCACCAGGTCCTGCACGATTCCGGGATACTTCGCCAGGAAATCATTGTGGACGTACTCGCCGTTGCCGACGTAATGGCCCTGCATGATCGGCATGATCTTCTCGGCCTTGATCAGCACTTTCGAGTGGCCGGCCGCGAGCGCGTTCGAGACGTGCGGGTCCCAGGTGATGCCGGCCTCGACCGACTTGTTCTGCAGCAGGGTGGGAATCTGGGCGCCATCGGTCTTGAACAGCGTTATATCGGTCTGCTTGAGCCCGGCATCCGCCAGCGCCTTGAGCAGCAACGGATACTGCTGCGAGCCTTCGCCGGGGAATGCGACTCTCTTACCTTTCAGCTGGGCGACGGATTTCACCGTCGAATCCCTGGGCACCAGGATCGCGGTCTGCTCGAGGATGGTGATGGCGACGAGCGTCGAAGGCAGGCGCGAGGCGGCGATGATCGCCGGCCCCATGCCAGCCGAGGCCATCTGCAGCTCGCCGGCGGCCATCGCCTGGTTCTCGGGCGCGCCGTAGGCGAAGTTGCGGAACACCACCTTGATCTTGTGCTTCTTCTCGATCGGGTCGAGCAATCCCAGCTCGCGCGCCACGTAGATCGGCATCGTTGCGGGCTGCACCCCGTAGTTCACGACTTGCTGCGCGAGGGCCGGCGCGCAGCCGGCCGCCATTGCCAGCGCCGCTCCCGTGAATCCCAGCCACTGTTTCGAGATCTTCATGTGCGGACCCCCCTCCTGTAGCGATTGATCAGGCCTGCGTTCTCATGCGACGGTACGCGTTCCCCGCGCCCGGCCTACTACTATAGCAGCGGCACGATGAGGAGGGCGACGATATTGATGATCTTGATCAGCGGGTTTACCGCCGGCCCTGCGGTGTCCTTGTAGGGGTCACCCACCGTGTCGCCGGTGACCGCGGCCTTGTGGGCGTCGGAACCCTTGCCGCCGTGGTTGCCGTCCTCGATGTACTTTTTGGCGTTGTCCCACGCGCCGCCGCCGGTGGTCATCGAGATCGCCACGAAAAGACCGGTCACGATCGTGCCCATCAGCACGCCGCCGAGGGCTTTCACGCCTGCGCCGGGCCCCATCAGCCAGTTCATGCCGAATGCGACTACGATCGGCACCAGCACCGGCAGGAGCGATGGCACCATCATTTCCTTGATCGCGGCGCGGGTGAGCATGTCCACTGCACGCGAGTAATCGGGCTTGGCGGTGCCTTCCATGATGCCCTTGATCTCCTTGAACTGGCGGCGCACCTCGACCACCACCGATCCGGCGGCGCGCCCGACCGCCTCCATCGCCATCGCGCCAAAGAGGTAGGGCACGAGTCCCCCGATGAAGAGCCCGATCACGACCGCAGGATCGGATAGATCGAAGGAGAGCGTGCGCCCCTTCGCCTCGAGCGCGTGCGTGTAGTCGGCGAACAGCACCAGCGCGGCGAGCCCCGCGGAGCCGATGGCGTAGCCCTTGGTCACCGCCTTGGTCGTGTTGCCGACGGCGTCCAGCGGATCGGTGATAGCGCGCACTTCCTTCGGCAGCTTGGCCATCTCGGCGATGCCGCCCGCGTTGTCGGTGATCGGGCCGTAGGCGTCGAGCGCGACGATCATCCCGGTCATCGAGAGCATCCCGGTCGCGGCGATCGCAAGCCCGTAGAGCCCGGCGAGCTGGTAGGCGGCCCAGATGCCCCCGCACACCGCGAGCACCGGCCAGGCGGTCGCCCGCATCGAGACGCCGAGCCCGGCGATGATGTTCGTCGCATGCCCGGTTGTCGAGGCCGAGGCGATATGCCGCACCGGAGCGTATTCGGTCGCGGTGTAGTACTCGGTGATGACCACCATGAGGGCCGTCAGCACCAGCCCGACCAGCGACGCTGCGAAGAGCCTCAACGGTGTCAGCTCCGCGTACTGCGCGCTGATGTTGCCCATCATCGCCCAGGTGACGACGGCAAAGAGCACGGCCGCGATGACCCCCGAGACGATCAGGCCCCGATAGAGCGCGTTCATGATCTTGCCGCCGGGGCGGACCTTGACGAAGAAGCAGCCGATGATGGAGGCGAGGATCGAAGCGCCGCCCAGCGCGAGGGGATAGGTCACCGCGAGATGCCTCACTTCCGGCGCCGACAGCAGCAGCGCGCCGAGCAGCATGGTCGCGATGATGGTGACAGCGTAGGTCTCGAAGAGATCCGCGGCCATGCCGGCGCAATCGCCGACGTTGTCGCCCACGTTGTCCGCGATTACGGCCGGGTTGCGCGGGTCGTCCTCCGGAATGCCGGCCTCGACCTTGCCGACGAGGTCCGCCCCGACGTCGGCGCCCTTGGTGAAGATGCCGCCGCCGAGGCGGGCGAAGATCGAGATGAGCGAACCGCCAAAGGCGAGCCCCACCAGGGGATGGGCAATCTCCTTGATCGAGGCGCCGTGCGTCGCCGACTCGAGCAGCACCCAGAAGAACCCGGTGACGCCGAGCAGCCCCAGGCCCACCACCAGCATGCCGGTGATGGCGCCGCCGCGGAAGGCGAGGGTGAGCGCCTCGTTCAGTCCCTTGCGCGCGGCCTCCGCCGTGCGCAGGTTGGAGCGCACCGAGACATTCATGCCGATGTAGCCCGCGAGGCCGGAGAGGATCGCGCCGATGGCGAAGCCGACGGCCGTCGTCCACGAGCCGAGCGCCACCCCGATGACGATGAAGAGCACCACGCCGACGATGCCGATCGTCCGGTACTGGCGGTTGAGATAGGCGGTCGCGCCCTGCTGCACTGCAGCCGCGATCTCGCGCATGCGCTCGTTGCCCGCGGGCTGGGCAAGGACCCACCGGATCGAGGCCGCTCCGTAGGCGAGCGCGATGAGCGCGCAGATCAGTGCGAACAACAGGCCGTATGACATGACATCCCCCCTGGGTCAGATCTTGAAGGTCGTGGCGAGCTTCTTCGGCGCCGGCGTGTTCTTGAGCTTCACGTAGGCGGGCAGCCCGTTGCGGTACGGCGGATAGTCCTCGCCCTGCACCAGCGGCTCGAGGTACTGCCGGCACTTCTCCGTGATGTGGAAGCCATCCTCGGTAATGTAGTCGCGCGGCATCATCTTCTCGTGGTTGGCGATTTCCTTGAGGTCCGCCACGCCAATGACCCAGCGGTAGGGCTTGCTGGACTTCCTGACGATGATCGGCATCACGCCGTTCACGCCCTTCACCGCGAGCTCGACGGCGGCCTTGCCCACCGCGTAGGACTGCAGTACGTCTGTTCTTGATGCGATGTGGCGCGCGGAGCGCTGCAGGTAATCCGCGACCGCCCAGTGGTACTTCTGCTTGAGCTTCTCCTGCACGAGCTGCGCGATAAGCGGCGCAACGCCGCCCAGCTGAGCGTGGCCGAATGCGTCTCGGAGCCCCGATTCGGAGAGGAACTTGCCGTCCGCCCGGCGCAGGCCTTCGGATACCGCGACCGCGCAATAGCCGAACTTTCCGACGGTCTCGGTCACCCGGGCGAGAAAGCGCTCCTCGTC
>DATICE010000170.1:0-3639 GCA_035456985.1 Burkholderiales bacterium
CTGCGGCTAGCGTGTTGGCCATGACGTGGTCCGGATAACGGGGCACGCCGGCATTGTAGCATCGCACCTCCGACAATTCATATAGGTCATATAGTTGACTTTGCCTCATGCGGCAGGTAGGATGGCATCACAAGATACAACAACAAGCGCAACCAGCAGTTCCCCATTCTTAATTCCGCATCAACCTGTACACATTATCGGGCAGCAAGGAGATGACATGATTCACATTTTGGTTCACGACAAGAAGGACGTGGTAGGTGTCGCCGTGATCGAAGGCATCAAAGCCGGTCAGGAACTCATCGGCTGGGTGATGGAGGATGACTCCACCATCAAGGTCAAGGCGCTGAACGACATCCCGATCGGGCACAAGCTCGCGCTGAAGGACATCGCCAGCGGCGAGACGGTGATCAAGTACGGCTTCGACATCGGCAAGGCTGTCGCGCCGATCAGGAAGGGCGAGCATGCCCACGTCCAGAACATGAAAACCAAGCGCTGGTGAGCCGCGCTCGCGCGCCGGCCGTCAGTCATCACGAGGCAAAGCAATGATCTCAGCGAAATCCACCTACCAGGGCTACCGCCGCGAGAACGGGCGCGTGGGCATCCGCAACCACGTCCTCATCCTGCCGGTCGACGACCTGTCCAACGCAGCGGCCGAAGCGGTCGCCAACAACGTCAAGGGCGCGCTGGCGATCCCGCACCCCTACGGCCGCCTGCAGTTCGGCGCCGACCTCGACCTTCATTTCCGCACGCTGATCGGTACGGGATCGAACCCCAACGTTGCTGCTGTCGTGGTGATCTGCATCGAGGAGGGATGGGCCAAGCGCGTCGTCGACGGCATCGCCAAGACCGGCAAACCGGTGACCGGCTTCGGCATCGAGCAGCATGGCGACCACGATACCATCCTGCGGGCATCGAAGGTCGCGAAGGAATACGTGCAGTGGGCTTCCGAGCTGCAGCGCGTTGAGTGCCCGGTCAGCGACCTGTGGGTCTCCTGCAAATGTGGCGAGTCGGATACCACCTCGGGGATCGGGTCCAATCCCACGGTGGGTAACGCGTTCGACAAGCTCGAGCCGCTCGGCGTGACGATGGTTTTCGGCGAGACCACCGAGATCACCGGTGGCGAGCAGATCGTGGCCGATCGATGCGCCGACGGCTCGGTGCGCGAGAGATGGATGTTCATGTTCAATCGCTACCAGGAAGTGGTGAACCGCCACAAGACCGACGACCTGTCGGAATCGCAGCCGACCAAGGGCAACATCACCGGCGGTCTCACGACTATCGAGGAGAAGGCGCTCGGCAACATCCAGAAGATCGGCAAGAAGTGCAAGATCATCGGCGTGCTGGACAAGGCCGAGATGCCGACCCGCCCGGGGCTGTGGTTCATGGACTCGTCCTCGGCAGCGGCGGAAATGGTTACTTTGTGCGCGGCTGCCGGCTATGTCGTGCATTTCTTCCCCACCGGCCAGGGCAACGTCATCGGCAACCCGATCCTGCCGGTGATCAAGCTGACCGCAAACCCCCGCACCGCGCGCACCATGACCGAGCACATCGACCTGGATGTCTCGGGGCTGCTGCAACGGCAGAAGAACATGGACCAGTGCGGCGACGAGCTGCTCCAGGTGATGCTGCGGACCTGCAACGGCCGGTTGACGTGCGCGGAGGCGCTCGGCCACCGCGAATTCGTTCTTACGCGCCTGTACGAAAGCGCGTAAGAACGGAGGGATGAGGGCGGAGGGCGGAAGGATGAGGGAAAAACCGCCTGCCTATCAGGTCATCCCTCATCACTCATCCCTCATCCTTCATTGAGTGGCCATGGCCACTCTGCGGGGAGCGGACATCGTCGCCCGCGCGCTCGCGGCCGCGGGCGTGCGGCACCTCTTCTCCCTTTCCGGAAACCAGATCATGCCGGTCTACGACGCCGCGCTCGAGGCGCGGCTCGCGATCGTGCACGTGCGCCACGAGGGCGCGGCGGTGCACATGGCGGACGCCTGGGGACGCCTGACGGGCGAGCCCGGCGTCGCGCTCCTCACCGGCGGGCCGGGCCACGCCAACGGCGTCGGCGCGCTGTATACGGCGCTTGCCGCCGAATCCCCGCTGGTGCTTCTCTCCGGGCATGCGCCCCTCGCCGAGCTCGGCCGTGGAGCCTTCCAGGAGATGCGGCAGGCCGACCTCGCCGCGCCCGTGACCAAAGACTCGTGGACCGTTAGCAGCGCCGCGACACTCGGAGAGGATATCCGGCGCGCGCTCAACATCGCCCGCTCGGGCCGCCCGGGGCCCGTGCATGTGAGCCTGCCGTTCGACGTCCTCGAGGCGAGAGTCGCCGCCGATGCAATCGCCTTCTCGTCGCCCGCGGCGCCTCCGGTGCAGCGGCTCGGCGCATCCGCGGCAGAGGCCGTGCGCGCGGAACTCGCGCGTGCGCATCGTCCCCTGGTTCTGGCGGGGCCCGCCATGGCGAGCGGAGCGGGGCGCGCCGCATGCGAACGTCTGGCGGAGGCAACCGGCGCGCCGGTGGTGTGCATGGAAAGCCCGCGCGGCGTCAACGATCCCGCGCTTGGCGCATTTGCCGACGTGCTGCGCGAGGCCGATCTCGTCGTGCTCCTCGGCAAGCAGCCGGATTTCACATTGCGCTTCGGAGCGGCGCCGGCGCTGGCGGCGGATTGCCGCTTCATCGTCATCGATCCCGAGCCGGCCGCGCTGCAACGCGCATTGAAGACGCTCGCTCCCGCGTCGCGCGTGCGCCTCCATGCGGTTGCCGACTCGTTTGCAGCAGCGGAGGACCTCGCCGCGCGGGGGCGCGGGGGCGCCTCGCGGCAATGGGCGCAGGACGTGGATGCGGCCATCCGGTTCCGCCCTGCGGAGTGGCGGACCCTCGCTTCAAGGCCGGAGGGACCGCTGCACCCGGTCGAGGTCGGCCGCGCAGTGCAGCGGATCCTGGACAGCGCGCGCGACGCGGTGCTCGTCGCCGACGGCGGGGAGTTCGGGCAATGGGCGCAGGCCTGCACGAGCGCCCCGGCGCGCCTCATCAACGGCCCCGCAGGCTCCATAGGGTCCGCCATTCCTTTCGCGCTGGCCGCGCGCCTCGCGCGGCCCGATGCGGCCGTGGTCGCGCTGCTCGGCGACGGCACTTTCGGTTTTCATCTGGCCGAAGTAGACACCGCGGCGCGCGCGCGGCTGCCGTTTCTCGCCGTCGTCGGCAACGACGCCTGCTGGAACGCCGAGCACCAGATCCAGCTCAAGACCTACGGCCGCGATCGCGCGCACGGCTGCGAGCTGCTGCCGACGCGCTACGATCAGGCGGTGATGGCGCTCGGCGGGCATGGCGAGCACGTGACGCGCGCCGCCGACCTCGCGCCCGCGCTGGAGCGGGCCCTCGCCTCGCAGCGGCCGGCGTGCGTGAACGTCATGATCGAGCGCGCCCCGGCGCCGACCGTCGCCCGCAGTGCCGCGCTGCGCGCCGGCGCCGCACATTGAAGGAGATCGCGTGAGCACGCTGAGCGTATCGGTCTGGCGCGGTCAGGAGTCCGGGGGCTACCAGGAGTTCGAAGTGCCGCGCCTTGCGAGCCAGACCGTGCTCGATGTCGTCACGTTCATCCAGCGCGAGCTCGATCCGACGCTGGCGTATCGCTACGCCTGCCGGGT
>DATICE010000171.1:0-10937 GCA_035456985.1 Burkholderiales bacterium
GTGGCGCCGAGCGCCATGGCGAGCGGCGTCTGGCCCGTGAAGTACCAATGGTGCGCGGTGCCGATGAGTCCGCCGCCGAAGTAGAGGATGGCGTCGAGGTAGATCACGCGCAAGGCGGTGATGCGCCGGACGAGGCCGAGCCGAAAGAAGATGACGGCGACGATGACGGTGACAAAGAACTCGAAGAAGCCCTCGACCCAGAGGTGGACGATCCAGAAGCGCCACACGTCCACGACGGAGAAGTGGGTCTTGTCGCCGAAAAAGAAGGCCGGCAGGTAGAAGAACGGGATCGCGAACGCGGCGATCAGGAAAAAATTGACGAACGGCTTGAGCTCGGGATTGCTACGGGCGGGTAGCACCGCGCGGAGAATCAGCCAGAACCAGAACAGCAGGCCTGCGGCGAGCAGCACCTGCCAGAAGCGGCCGATCTCCAGATACTCCCAACCCTGGTTGCCGATCCAGAACCAGACGTCGCCGAGCAGGTTCTTGATGCCGGCCCACTGGCCGAGCAGGCTGCCGACGACGACCACGACCAGCGCGCCGAACAGGACGTGCGCGAGCGCGCGCTGTCCTTTCGGGTCACCGCCGCCGAGAGCCGATGCGACGAACAGCGCGCCCGCGACGTACGAGGTCGCGACCCAGAAGATCGCGAGCTGCAGGTGCCAGCCGCGCAGCAGGTTGCTGGGCAGCCATGCCGCCAGGTCGAAGCCGTAGAAATCACCCGGATCGGCGCGATAGTGCGCAACGGCGCCGCCGATCAGGGACTGGGCTAGAAAAAGCAAGGCGGCCACCAGCATGAATTTCAGCGTGGCCGCCTGCGCCGGGGTAATCTGCGCCGCTTGCGCCGTGGCAGGACGGGCGGCGGCTGGTTGAGGGACACCGTGCCAGCCCAGGTAGTCGAACTTGCCGAAAGCAAGCAGCACGATCCCGATGCCCCCCAGCAGAAACAGCAGGCTGACCGCGCTCCAGAGCACCGTCGCACCAGTCGGATGGTTGCCGACCAGCGGGTCGTAGGGAAAGTTATTGGTGTAGGAGTACGAGGTGCCGGGCCGCTGGACGGCCGAGGCCCAGGCGGTCCAGATGAAGAACGCCGTGAGCTGCCGCAGCTCCTTCGGATCGGAAACGGCTCCTCTGGTAAGCCCTCCGTTCTTGGCGGGGTCCAGGAAATAGTCGGTCCAGTAAGCAACCTGGGAATCAAAAGCCGCCTTGCCATCGGGCAGGAGCGTCAGCGTGCCGCTCGCCGGATCGTAGCGGTTGGCCTTGAATGCGGCGGCGACCTCGCCGTCCACAGTTCCTTTCTGGTGGCTGCCCAGGCTGGCGTACGCCGTGTTGAAGCGCTCGCGCGCGATGCGCTCGGCAAAGAACAGGGCGAGGTTGTGCAGCGTCTGGGCCGAGAAATCGGGCCCGAGCATGCCCCCATGGCCCCAGATCGTGCCGTTGTTCATCAGCCCGTACTTGAGGAACACCGCCTGGCCGGAGGAGACGTCGGCGGCGGTGTAGACGACCTCTCCGCCGGGCGCGACCGAATTCGCGGGGATCGGCGGCGCGTTCTCGTAGGCCTTGACCGATAACAGGATGAGAGCCGCAAAGCCCACCACCATAACCAAGGCTACTGCCCGGCCCCACCAGGGAGACAAGGATTCCGTTGATTGCGGAGTTGCTGTCGACATCGCGGCTCCTCCCGATTAGTGCTTATATGGCGCCGTCTGCGCTAACCCGGTTTTTTCGGACATACTACGATACGCTTGGAGCTGTCGGATGGGCAAGCTGGTGAAGAACGTCATTGGCGGATTTACTCGCGAACGCGGAGCGCATCGCGCGCTCCGTGCCGGGACGCTATACCATGTCCGAATGATTCCCGGTTACACTAGTTTCGTGTCTTGCCCCGCCGAGCCATCTGGATGAAACGCACACCGTTTGCGAGCCGCATCCCGCGGCCGGCCAAGCTGCGGCGCGACCGCTACGCGGCATCGGATACCCCCGCGCACATCCGTGCAGTGGGCGCCCCGGTCCACGCCGAGAATCGCGCTTACGTGCGCCGCAAGCTCGGCATGAAGCTCGGCAAGTTCGCGCGCGCGATCGAGCGTGTCAGCGTGCGGATCAAGGACGTGAACGGCCCGCGCGGCGGCATCGACAAGCTTTGCCGCATCAAGGTCGTGCTGAGCGGGCTGCCGAGCGTAGTAGTCGAGCAGCAGCATGCATCGCTGCAGGCGGCCGTCGACCGCGCTTTGCGGCGCACCGAGAGTGCGGTTCGGCGAAGCGTGCAGCGCCGCCGCACGAGGGCGCGCTAGGTGCCGCTGGACGTGTTTTTCAAACGTTCTATAGCAAAGGAGCATGACATCGCTGCGGCGAACGGATACTGGCGCAGATGAGAAGAGTGAGCGGCAGAGGTCGGCGGCGCCTCGCGCGACGTGCAGATCCGGCACATCCGTAACTGCCTGAAGGCCGATCCGGCTTATGGCAAGGGCGTTGCCGATGCGTTGGCCATTGCGTTGAGCGAGATCGGGAAATAGCCTGGCGGCCGATGCAGATAGTTCGTGACGATCCAGCGGCACTACCCCTTCCGAGGGTGCGACAATTCCATGTTTCGTCAAACAGGCGAGCCTAGACCATGCCCACCGAATCGATCCGCTTTCCCGCACCCGGCGGTCGCGAGCTTGCCGCGCGGCTCGACACGCCCGCGGGCGCGCCGCTTGGCTACGCGCTGTTCGCGCACTGCTTCGCCTGCTCGAAGGACAGCAAGGCGGCGGCCTATGTCAGCCAGGCGCTCGCCGGCCACGGCATCGCGACACTGCGCTTCGACTTCTCAGGGCTCGAGTTCACCTCGAACGTGGCCGACCTGCTCGCGGCGGCGGAGTGGCTGCGCGCGAACCGCGCCGCGCCGCAGGTGCTCGCCGGGCACAGCCTCGGCGGCGCGGCGGTCCTCGCCGCCGCTGGGCGGATTCCCGACGCGCGCGCCGTGGCGACGATTGGATCGCCCTTTGATCCGGCCGATGTGGTGCGTTTGTTCAAAGAGGCACAGGCAACAATAGAGGAAAAAGGCGAGGCCGAAGTCAATCTTGGCGGCCGGCCGATCCGGATCAGCAAGCAGTTCGTCGACGATCTGAACAATCAGGATGCGGCACAGGCCATCTCGACCCTGCGCAAGCCGCTCCTAGTCTTCCACTCGCCGCGCGACACGATCGTCGCCATCGAGAACGCCTCGAAGATCTTCCTCGCCGCCAAGCATCCGAAGAGCTTCGTGTCGCTCGACCGCGCCGACCACCTGCTCACGCGCCACGAGGACGCGCAGTACGTTGCGGCCGTCCTGGCCGCCTGGGCTTCTCGCTATCTGGACATTTCGAACGAAGAGCCTCAGGCCATCCCCAATGTCCGCGTGGTCGAAGCCGGCGAAGGCAGGTTCGCGCAGCTGATCCAGGCCGGCCATCACCGGCTGCGCGCCGACGAGCCCGCCGCGGTCGGCGGCGACGACTCGGGCCCCGGCCCGTACGACCTGCTCCTCGCCGCGCTCGGCGCCTGCACCTCGATGACCGTGCGCATGTACGCCGAGCACAAGAAGTGGCCCCTGAAGCGCGTCGGCGTCGAGCTCAAGCACGACAAGGTACACGCCGACGACTGCGCCGAATGCGAGACCAGGGAAGGCAAGATCGACAAGATCGAGCGTGTGCTCACGCTCGAGGGCGACCTGGAGGAGGCGCAGCGGCAGCGCCTGCTGGAAATCGCCAACAGATGCCCCGTGCACCGGACACTGCACAGCGAAGTCTGGATCCCGACGCGCCTCGCCTAGACGTCACCCCTATGGTGAGGGTGAGGCCCTCAGCGAGCCAGGGGAAAGCGCCCGGCGCGCGGTGCGCGATCGCAGCGACCCCTGGCAGTACCGCAATTTCGCCTTCCAGCCGTAGAACATCAGTCTTTCTTCCGCCTGCGGTGCAGTTCGTAGCCGCGATAGAGAAGAGCGACGCCGCCCCAGGCGCCGAGCGCGATCAGCGGAAACGCGAGCGCCTCCGGGAAGACGGCGAACAGGACCGAGAACGCGCACAGCAGCAAGCCCGCGTTGACGGCAAGGCGCGCCTCGGCGGGCCCTAGAACGCGGCGGTCCGTAAAGACGGCGCCGATCGCATTCCCGATGCGCAGCGCGCCCGCCCCGGCGGCTCTCGCGCTGCCGCTGCCGGTTGCGGTTCGCCGATGGCGCGGCTCGCCGGGCGCCGACACCTTGTGCCTGCGGTCGAGCACCACTTCGGTCGCGTTGCCGAGATCTTCCAGGTACATCTCCTCCATCCGGTGCGCGAAGGCATCGTCTTCGATGACCGCGTCGAGCTCGCAGTTGCCGAACCAGCTCGCAATGTTGAGGTTGGTCGAGCCGACGCGCGCCCAGTGGCTGTCGGCGACCCCGGTCTTGGCGTGCATCATGGTCCCGTTCCATTCGAAGATACGCACGCCGGCTTCGAGGAGCGGGCGGTAGCCCGCGCGAGAGAGCGGGCGCAGGATCGGAATGTCGCTGCTGTGAGGCAGGAGAAGCCGCACGTCTACGCCGTCCCGGGCGGCGGCGCGCAGTGCCTGCACGTATGAAGGCGTGCCGGCGTAGTACGCATCGGCGATCCACAGCCGGCTGCGCGCCAGCGCGGCCACGAGCTGATTGAGGCGCAGCATCCCGATGGTCGCCGGCTCGCTCGCGACGATGCGCAGGCTGACGTCGCCAGCGGGCGGCGAGGTGGCGGCGATCTCGGGAATCGGCTCGCTCAAGGTCGCCCAGGTCCGCGCGAACGCGCGCTCGAGCTCGGCGAGCGCCGGGCCGCGGATCTCGATGCCGGTATCGCGCCAAGGCTCGATGCCGCGCGCCGGATCACCCGCCCACGCGTCCCCGACGCACAGGCCGGTGATGAAGCCGATCTCGCCGTCGACCGCGAGCATCTTGCGGTGGTCGCGCGACAGCCAGCCGAGGGGGCTCTCGGGCCGCGGCGGGTTGTAGCAGCGCACCTCCACGCCGGCCTCGCGCAACGCATTCCAGAAGCGCCGCGAAGCTCTCCTGAAGTTGCCCAGCCAGTCATAGACCAGCCGGACCGAAACGCCTTCGCGCGCCTTGCCGATGAGCGCGTCGGCGAATTCCCGGCCGCACGCGTCGTCCTGGATGAAGTACATCTCGAAGTGCACGTGCCGGCGCGCGCCGCGGATCGCGCTCAGCCAGGCCGGATAGTTCTCGCGCGCGTCCCTGAGCAGCCGGACATCGTTGCCGGGCACGAGGGGCGCGCCGGCCGCACGCGAGAACGCCTGCGTCGCGAGCTCGCGCAGCTGCGGTAGCGCCTCGCGCTCGTCCCGTTCGCCGTCGTAGCGTTTCATAACCGCGATCGACATCGCTTCACTAGGCCGGTGTTGCAAGCTTGAGCTCGACGATGCCGGCGATGATGAACGCAATGCTGATCAGCCGACCGGCGTTTGCCGGCTCTCCGAGCAACGCTATGCCTAGCGCTACAGTGCCGACGGCTCCAACCCCCACCCAAACGCTGTAAGCGGTGCCGACCGGAAGCGACTTCATGGCGATTCCCAGCAACCAGAGGCTGATGATCATCGCCAGGATCGTCCACACGGTAGGCCACAAGCGGGTAAACCCTTCCGTGTATTTCAATCCGATGGCCCAGCCGACCTCGAACAGTCCTGCTATAACCAGAATGATCCAAGCCATGCGTACTCCTTCAGGATTGCGGGATCGTCCCCGATGTCTGTTCCGGAAGCGGCGTCGCCAGCACCTTGTCGACGCGCTTGCCGTCCATGTCGACCACCTCGAAGCGCCAGCGCTCCCACACGGCGCGATCCGAGGTCTGGGGCAGGCGCCCGAGCAGCACCATCAGCATTCCGCTCAGCGTGTGATAGCGCTCCTCTTCGGGCACCGCCTTCAGCTTCAGCAGCTCCTTGAGCTCGGGGATCGGGATCATCCCGTCGATCAGCCACGAGCCGTCGTCGCGCGCGACGGCCCACTGGTCGTCGCCGTGCAGCGGTGAGAAGTCGCCGGTGATCGCTTCCAGCAGGTCGCGCAAGGTCACGATGCCGAGCACCTCGCCGAACTCGTCGACCACGAACGCGAGCTGCACGCGCGAGGAGCGGAAGTTCTGCAAGAGCTCCATCCCCGTCAGGCTCTCGGGCACGTAGACCGCGGACTGCACGCGCTCGAGATCGGGCGCGTTGCCATGCAGCGCTGCGGTGAGAATCTGGCGCGCGCTCACCACGCCGAGGATGTCGCGCATGCCGCCGCGCACCACGGGATAGCGCGTGTGCCCGGCGCTTTCGATGCGCTTCGCGTTCTCTTTCCAGGGAAGCCTGACGTCGAGAAACACGACGTCACGGCGCGGTACCATGAGCGAGCCGATCTTGCGGTCGTCGAGCCGGAACACGTTGCGCACCATGTCGCGCTCGTGCTCCTCGATGACGCCGGCGTCGGAGCCCTCCGCGAGCAGTGCGTGGATCTCCTCCTCGGTTACGCGCCGCACCCGCTCGTCCTTGATTCCAAGGACGGCGAGCGAGTAGCGGGTAGATATCGTCAGCAGCCCGACGAAGGGCCGGGCAATCGTCGCAAGCCATTGCATGGGCCGCGCGATGCGACGCGCCACGGCCTCCGGGTTGAGCTGGCCTAGACGCTTGGGGACGAGCTCGCCAAAGACGATGGAGAAGTAGGTGATCAAGACCACGACCAGTGCTGTGCTCAAGTGGCCTGCGACGTTCGGTTCGAGCCCGCTCTCGCGCAGCCAGCCAGCGACCGGCGGCGCCAGCGCGGCTGCGCCGATGATACCGCTCACGATGCTGATGCAGGTGATGCCGATCTGCACCGTGGAGAGCAGGCCGGTCGGCTCGTGCTTAAGCAGCAGCGCGGCGGCTGCGCCGGAATCGCCTTCCTGCACCCGCGCCTGCAGCAGGCCGGCACGCGCCGAGATGAGCGCGATCTCCGACATCGCAAACGCGCCGTTCAGAAGGATGAGCGCTGCAAGAATCGCGACTTCCATGGGTGCCTCCTGAGCGATGCCGCCTGCCGGCGCAGGCGCTTTCGAAATCTACTTAACCAACGTCACCGGTGCGTCGGCGGGCTGCAGGGTTTTCACGGACACCGAGCCGAGCACCACGCGTGCAATAGCGCCGCGGCCGCGCATGCCCATGACGATCTGGTCGCAGCGCTGCGCGCGCTCGCACGGTCGCGACCCATCCACCGGCACCAGAATCGACTGCATGCTCAAAGGGACAGAGTCTTCGTGCTCGGTTTGCCCGAAGCCGCACCGGCCAGCTCGTTGAGCACATAGGGCATGATTCCGCCGACCGAAAAATAGCCGACTTCGATCGGGGTGTCGATTCGCACTAGCACCGGCACGGACTCGCGGCCGCCGCCGCCGCGCTCGATGACCAGGCGGGCCCGCGCGCGCGGGCGCAATGGGCCGTCCAGCGCCACATCGAATCGCTCGCTGCCTTCCAACCGGAGTGTTTTTGCACTGACCCCTTCGGCGAACTGGCAGGGCAGCACGCCCATGCCGATCAGGTTGGAGCGGTGAATCCGCTCGAATCCGCGCGCGATGACTGCACGCACGCCGAGCAGGCGCGTGCCCTTGGCGGCCCAGTCGCGCGAGCTGCCCGCGCCGTAGTCCTCTCCCGCAATCACGACCAGCGGCACGCCCTCGGCTCGATAACGCTCGGCCGCGTCGTAGATGCTCATGATTTCGCCCTCCGGCTGGTGGCGAGTCATGCCCCCTTCGACGCCGGGCACCATGAGATTGCGGATGCGGATGTTGGCGAAGGTTCCGCGCATCATGACCTCGTGGTTGCCACGGCGCGCGCCGTAGCTGTTGAGATCCTCCACGGCGATGCCGCGCTCGCGCAGATAGCGGCCGGCGGGTGAAGTGGGTTTGATCGCGCCGGCAGGGCTGATGTGGTCGGTCGTGATCGAGTCGCCGAAGATGGCGAGCGGCCGCGCGCCGGAGATCTCTCCTGACGGGTGTGTCGCCATCGATGCATCGAAATACGGCGGCTCGCAAATGTACATCGACGACGGGTCCCATTCGTAAACCTTGCCCGACCCTGCGGGAATCTGGTTCCACAACGGGTTTTGGCTGGCGAAGCCGGCGTAAACGCGCCGGTATTCGGCGGGATCAAACGCGTCGCCGAGCAGCGTTTCGATTTCCTGCATCGACGGCCACAGCTCGCGCAGGTGGATTTCCCGGCCGTCGATGACTCCCAGCGGCTCGCTCGTCAGATCGATGTCGACCCGCCCGGCGATGGCGAAGGCCACCACCAGCGGCGGGCTCATGAGGAAATTCGCCTTCACGCTCTGGTGAATGCGCGCCTCGAAGTTGCGGTTTCCGGAGAGCACGCTGGCGCCGATGATGTCATGGCTCATGAGCGCTTCTTCGATCTCGCGATCGAGCGGCCCTGAGTTGCCGATGCACGTCGTGCAGCCGAATCCGACGAGGTTGAATCCCAGTTGGTCGAGAAACGGCTGCAGTCCGGTCTTGATCAAGTACTCGCTCACCACGCGCGAGCCGGGTGCGAGCGAGGTTTTCACCCAAGGCTTGACGGAAAGCCCGCGCTCGACCGCCTTCTTTGCCAGAAGGCCGGCAGCGAGCATCACCGTCGGGTTCGAAGTGTTGGTGCACGAGGTAATCGCCGCGATGATGACGTTGCCATGAGCCAGCTCGTTTATCGCTGGTCGCGCAGTCTGGAGTTTCGCGTGATCCAGTTGGTTCGGCGTCGGCCGGTTGCTCATCATCTCGCCCTCGGTGTGCGGATTGGTGTCCTTCGCACGCGCATCGGGCAGCCTGTCTTCCGACTGGTCGCCGCCGCCCGGCCGCGGCCCGCTCGCTTCACTGGGACGCACCGGGAAGTGGCGATCGACTTCGGCCTTCGACTTGCCGTAACCATCGGCGCGAGTGAGCAGCGCGAGAAACTGCTCCTTGATCCGGCCGAGCGCAATCCGGTCCTGCGGCCGCTTTGGGCCGGCGACCGAGGGCTCGATGCTGCCGAGGTCGAGGTCGATCACGGTGCTGTAGTCGCATTGCCCGCGTGCCGGCATTCCGAACAATCCCTGCGCCTGGTAGTAGCGTCGTATCGTTTCTACGTGCTCGTCGTTCCGACCCGTCGCACGCAGATAGCGACAGCTCTGCTCGTCGACGGGGAAGTAGCCGATCGTCGCGCCGTACTCCGGCGCCATGTTACCGAGTGTGGCGCGATCCGGGACGGACAGACTGGCCGCGCCCTCGCCATGGAACTCGACGAACTTGCCGACGACGCGCGCTTGCCTGAGCAGTTCCGTGATGCGCAGGACCAGATCGGTCGCGGTCGCCCCTTCGCGCAGCCGGCCGTGGAGGTGCACCCCGATCACGTCGGGCAGCAACAGGTATACCGGCTGGCCAAGCATCGCCGCCTCGGCTTCGATTCCGCCGACGCCCCAGCCGACGATACCGAGCCCGTTGATCATCGTCGTGTGCGAATCGGTGCCGACCAGCGTGTCCGGATACAGCATGCCGCCCTTCTCCAGGACGCCGCGCGCGAGGAACTCCAGGTTCACCTGGTGACAGATGCCGAACCCCGGCGGAACGATGCGCAAACCGTCGAAGGCTTGCGTTCCCCACTTCAGAAACTGGTACCGCTCGCGGTTGCGGTGGAACTCCGTCTCCATGTTGAGGCGGAGTGCATCGTCCCGGCCGAAATAGTCGACCTGCACGGAATGATCGATGACGAGATCGACAGGCACGAGCGGCTGCACTCGCGCGACGTCACCACCTTGCCTCACCACCGCCGATCGCATCGCCGCGAGGTCCACGAGCAGCGGCACTCCCGTGAAATCCTGCAGCAGCACGCGTCCGACGACGAAAGGTATCTCCGCTGTCCGTTCCGCATTCGGTTTCCAGCGTGCGAGTGCTTCCACATCCGCTTCGCCGATGCGTCCGCCGTCGCAATTGCGCACTACGGATTCGAGGAGAATGCGCAGGCTCACCGGCAGCCGCGAGATCCTCCCGACTCCACCCTTCTCGAGCAGAGGCAGCGAGTAGTAGGCGCCAGACGCTCCAGAGGGCAGATCCAGTTCTTGACGGGTATCGATCACGGCTTCAACCTCCTTGCCTGCTCTTCGCATCCTCGATCGTATCGAGTGCAAGGGCTGAGTGGGCGTAGGCTGCGCCCGCCCGCATCTCGGCTGCGACCCAAATCGCTTCCATGATCTCTTCCGGGGTCGCCCCGTGGCGTAGTGCGGCTTTGGTATGGCCGCGGATGCAGTAAGGACACTGGGTGACGTGCGCCGTTGCGACCGCAATCAGCTGCTTGGTTTTTGGCGGCAGCGCGCCGTCACTGAAAACGCGCTCACTGAAGCTCGTGAAAGCCTCATGAATATCGGGTGCGAGCTTCTTTCGCGTCGCCGCAAGCTCGACCGTGGTCGGTGGATAGATGTCTTTCGGCATGGTGTGCGCTCCTGTTCAGGTGCAATGTCCCTCTATTGGTTGAAAGGACGGCCGAGTCACGCTGTTCCATCGCGGTCCCGGGATGCGCTCATCGCCGTCAGCCAGCGCTTGAACTCGCAGTAGGATTCGACGAATAACCGGCGGTATTCGCCCTTGCTGGCAAAGTGCCGTTTGTCCAGGACTGCGCGGCGATAGATTCCCATGGTGCGGCGCGCCCATTCGACCGCCGCTGCCGGTCCATCGCGCTGGACAAGAAAATCGAGTCGTCCTTGTTCGCTATCGAGAACGCGTGCGTCCATGTGATCGGACCGGGAGTTTCTCGGTCAACGTTCAAGTATCGCCGTTACACCCATGCCGCCGGCGGTGCAGATGGAGATCAGCCCGCGACCCGAGCCTCTTTGCTCGAGCTGGCGCGCCAGCGTGCCGACGATACGTGCTCCGGTCGCGGCAAAGGGGTGACCCAGCGCGACGCTCCCCCCCTTTGGATTGAGCTTCGCGCGATCGATGCTG
>DATICE010000172.1:0-20812 GCA_035456985.1 Burkholderiales bacterium
AACTGGCTCTGGAAAGAGGTACCCTTCGGGGTGCCTCTTTTTTTCTGCCCTCCATGAACGCGGTTGCCAGCGCCTTGAGCCGGTTTCCGGTGCTGTTCGGCATCGGCCTCATCGCCGGCCTCGCGAGCGCCCTCTACCTGCGGTTCCTCGCCAACCCGCCGGTGTTCGATGACATCGGCTTCTTCTCGGGACTGCGGCACGCGTATTACGCGACGCATCCGTTCGGCCTCGAGTTAAGGCTGCCGCCCTATTTTTCGCTGGCCATCGTCCAGGTCATCTGGGGAACGATGGAGGCCCACCGCATTCTGGGCCTGGTGTTCCACATTGCGTGCTCGCTGGCGCTCTATAAGCTGATCTTCGATCTCCAGCACCACGCGGCACGACGCTCCGCCGCGCCGCCGCCGGCGGGGCTCGGCGCGCACGCGCCGGCGTTCATCGCCGCAGCCGCGTTCGCCGTCCATCCCGTGGCGGTGTATGGCGCCGGCTACTTGATCCAGCGGAGTTCGGTATTCGCGACATTATTTGCCCTGGCCTCGATCATCCTTTACGTCCGCGGGCTCGGGCGCCGCAGCCACGCCGACGCGATTTCCGCTGCCCTGGTCTACTCGCTCGCAGTGTTGTCCCGGGAGACCGCTGTAATGCTGCCGGTCACGGCGGTGGTTGCCGGGCTCATTGTGACGGTGGAGCGGCGTTTCGCACTGCGCCATGCCGCCCTCTATCTGGCAGGCTGCGTGCCTGCCGCGGCGTTCGTAACGCTACTGGTCAAGGGAAAGATCGGCGCGACCTACGAGCCAGACTTCGGAGTGGTGTCCGCGCAGATCGAGAGAATCGGCGCGCACACGGTGCTGGAATCGCCCTGGCTGGAAAGCGCCGTAACGCAGGCAGGGTTGTTCTTCCGCTATCTCGCGCTGTGGGTATTTCCAGACAGCGACGCCCTGTCGATCGACCTTCGAATCGATTTCGCCGGAGTCTGGTCACCTGCGGTGGCGGTCATCGCCGTTGCGGGATTCATCGGCTACGGGGTGGTTGGCCTTTATCTGATGCGCCGGGGCGGGCTCGCACGCATGGCGGGATTCGGGCTGCTTTTTCCGTGGATCCTGTTCTTCACCGAGTTCGTGACGATCCGCTTCCAGGAGCCGTTCGTTCTCTACCGCAGCTACCTGTGGGCGCCGGGCCTCATGGTGGTGCTCGCCTCGGGCCTCGCCCGCGTGCCCGTTCGCGTCGCCGGCGCGGCGGCGCTTCTGGTGCTGCCGCTACTTTTCTACCAGGCTCATCACCGGCTGAACACGTTCGCGAGCAACCTTGCGCTATGGGAGGATGCCGTCGCGAAACTGCCGCGGCGGGCCGTGCCGGGCGGCTCGCGGACGCTCTACCATCTCGGCCGGGGGTATCTCTATCAGAATCGCGCGGAGCGGGCGATCGCGGTCGCCGAACGATGCCTTGTGGAATACCCCGCGACCTATGACTGCCATATGGCGCGAGCTTCGATCCATCTTTACCTCGAGGAATACCGGCAGGCCATAACCCACCTCGCGAGCGCCGTGCTGCTGCGCCCGGAATCCGGCACTGCGCGCCATCATATCGGGGTCGCGCTGGAGAATCTGGGCTGTCTGGATGAGGCGAGAGCGCAGTACCGGCATGCGCTGAATCTGGGGTTCGCTGGCGCCGTCCACCGCTTGAGCCGCCTCGACACACCCGGCCGGGGGCTCCTGCCGCCGGCCAAGCCCAAGGAGCGCTCGGACGCGTGCGGCGAGCCGCTGCCTGCAGGCGTTGGGCCACCGCGACGCTGAGTCGCGTTACCCCCGGTTCTGTCCGGGCTCTCAGCTCAGATTGTTGACGAAAATGACGTGGGGGGGAATGACGCCCCCGGGGTAGAGAGCAGCTCCGTAGGCGCGCCAGAGGCGCTGCGCTTCCGCATGTTCGCCCGCGACCTGCGCGCCGAGCATCGCGGTGAGAAGCAGAAAGCGTCCCCACTCGTCTCCGCCCTCGGCCGTTCCTCCCTGCTCGAGCAATGCGCGCGCGCGGGCGAGCATCGCCGGCGCGTCGCGCGCTGCGATTGCGGCATAAATCTCCATCCGCTGGCGCACCCGGGGCGAGAGCTTGCCGGGCGCGCAGCCGAGCCAGCGCCGCTCGATCCACAGCGCGCGCCGCAGGTCCGGCGCCAGCTTCGAGAGCGTCAGCTCCGCCGCGCGGTGCAGCTGCTCGATTGCGGTCTTGGATACCGCAGCGCCGCACAGCGCCCCGGGCCGCTTCAGCGCAAGCAACGTGTTGACCACTCTGTCCCCCGAGTCAAGGGGTTCGGCCGAGCGTTGAAGAAGACCGCGCGCGATCTCCAGCGCCGCGGACTGGGTCCGCAGGTTGAGGGATGGGACGTATTCAGGTAACGGTTCCCGCAGGTAGGTCACCGCCACCCCGTTGGCCATTTCGCGGATTGGCATCGGCGATATCACTAAGCCGGGAACGGCAGTTGCCTGGCTGCCGTGGAAACGCGCGCGCGGCGCCTCGAGCTGCACGATCGGGCGATAGTCCGAGTTGACCGGCGAGGCAAGCGGCGCAAATAACGGCGCAATCAAGCCCTTGGTGCCGACGCTCAACGCCGCGATCTCCTCTGCACGCGTGATGCCGAGCCGCTTCAGCTGGTCCATGAAAGCCGCCTCCTTGACCGGCAGCGGCCCGGGGCGTGGAACCCTGCCCTCGGCGACGGCAACCAGAATCAGATCCACGGCGTTCGTCTCGTAAATCTCGTAATCCGAGAAGTTCTCGTTCAGCGCCGCCAGGATGGAACCGAGCAGCCGGTCGTTGAATTCGTAGGTCTGCAGCCACTGCACCATCAAGCCGCCCGGCGCGAGGTAGCGCTTCACGTCGCGGTACCACTCGGTCGTGAACAGGTTCGCGACGCCGTTGACCCACGGGTTCGAGGGCTCGGAAATGATCACGTCGTAGCGCTTGCCGTGGCGCGCAAAGAAGCTCTTGGCGTCCTCGATGACGATGTTGCTGCGCCGGTCGCGGTAGGGCCGGATAACGCGCGGGATAAAGGAGCGCGCTCCGGACACCATTGCCGGCTCGATCTCGATCGTGTCCACTTCGCGCGGGGCGCTGTGCGAAAGCAGCATCTCGGCCGTAAGGCCGGAGCCGAAGCCGATGTTGGCATAGCGCGTTGCGTCGGGCCTCATCAGCAACGGCAGCGCGGCGGCGACGACCATCGTGTACTCGTCGCCGGTGGGCGGTCGCTCAGGATCCATCTGGATCGCTGCGTCCGGCTTGCCGTTGGTGATGATCCCGACCGAGTTGTTGTTATGGCGTCGCACGGCGACCGATGCCGTCTTGCCGTCCCGATAGAAGAAGACCTCGCTTTGACCATCCCCGATGCGGCCGTAGCGGAACACGCCGGACGCAAGCCGCTCGTGCTCCAGCACGCCGGCGCGGGCGGTGGCGGATGCGGCGAGCATGCCGGCGATCAGCGCCGCGAACGCGTGGGCGCGCCGGAACGTTGCCTGCGAATAGCGCAGGAGCCACGCGCCGAGCAGGATGTCCGCGGCAGCGCCGACCACCAGGGTGAGCTTGACGCCGGACTCCGGTACCAGCACGTGCACGGCCAGCAGCACACCCGCGATCGCGCCGAGTGTATTGGCGGAGTAGATCTGGCCGATCGCGCGCTCGCCGTGCCCGCCGCGCAGCAGGACGTGGGTGAAAAGCGGCAGCGTCATGCCGGCGAGAAAGGTCGCCGGCAGCATCACGGCAAACGCGATGGCGTGGCTGAACAGGTTGAAGAGCGGATAGGCCTGATCGCCGCGCTGAAGGACATGCAGCACCCACGCCATCCAGTCGAAGCTCTGGTGGTAGACGAAGATGGTGGCAAGCGCCGCGAGCCCCATCGCGAGCTGCACGATACCCGCGAAGCGCACCGGGTCGGCGATGCGGTCGATGCGGCGGCGGATCCACAGCCCGCCGAGCGCAAGACCGGTAATGAAGGCCGACAGCATCAGCTCGAAAGCCTGGAACGAGGAGCCGAGGACAAGCGAGAGCATCCTGATCCACGCGATCTCGTAGATGAAGGACGCGGCCCCGGTGACGAACGCCGCGGCAAGGAACAGCCGAACCAGGTAGGCGCTGGCGGGGACCGCGCCGGCGGCCGGCACTGCCGCGGGCGGCTGCGGCTCGCCCGCCCGCGCCACGGCGAGCACGACCGCCGCGAGAGCGAGATTCAGCAGGCCCGCCGTGCGCATGGTGCCCGGCATGCCCATCCAGCCGAGCAGCAGGAACGCCGCGGCCAGCGCGCCGGCGGCCGCGCCGATCGAATTGGTGAAATAGAGCATTGCCAGATGGTGGCCGCTCGCTTCCGGGCTGCGCCGGATCACGGAACCGCTCATGAGCGGAAACGTCATTCCCAGCAGCACCGTCTGCGGGACGATCAGCACGCCGCACAGCGTGTATTTGTAGATCTCCACGGTGAGCGGCGAGCCCAGCGCTGGGATGACGCTGTCGAGCGAGACCTGCGTGAGCCACACGAATACCTCGTGGAACACCAGCGCCGCGAGGCCGATCGCGGCTTCTATCCAGCCGTAGACGGCGAGCAGGTTCACGACGCGCTTGCTGGCGCGGCTCGCGATCCAGGCGCCGAGCGCCATGCCGCCCATGAACGCCGCCAGCACGAACGACTGCGCGAACGAGGCGGCGCCGAGGAAGAGCTTCAGGTAGTGCGACCAGATGGATTCGTAGATCAGCCCGGTGAAGCCGGAGAGGGTGAAAAGGCCGAAAAGCAGCTGGATGTTACGGTTGATCATGTCGCTCCCGGTTTTCAGTTGAACGCGAGTGTAGCCCATGCCCGGCAGGCACGCCATGGCCGTATGTCACGCGACTTCGCCCACCAATCGCGTCGCGCGAACCACTGGTCGGAGATACGGCGCGCGGGCATGTTATCCTTCGCCGACAACATTCTTCGAGCATGATCCGCGTCTTCATCGGCTACGACCCGCGCGAGGCGGTTGCTTACAGCGTTCTCGCTTACAGCATCCAGGCGCGCGCTTCGCAGCCGGTCTCAATCACGCCGCTCATGCTGTCCCAGCTGAAAGGAGTGCTCACCCGCGAGCGCCATCCGCTGCAGAGCACGGATTTTTCCTTCTCGCGTTTCCTGACGCCGTACCTTGCGGGCTACGCCGGCTGGTCGGTGTTCATGGACTGCGACATGCTGATGCTCGAGGACATCGCTAATCTGTGGAAGATGAGGGACGACCGCTATGCCGTAATGGTGGTCAAACACAACCACGTGCCGAACGAAACGGTGAAGTTCCTGGGCGAGCCGCAGAGCAGGTACGAGAAGAAGAACTGGTCGAGCGTGATGCTGTTCAACAACGCGGCATGCCGCGCGCTGACCCCGGATTACGTCAACCGCGCCTCGGGGCTCGAGGTGCACCAGTTCAAGTGGCTCGGGAGCAAGGATCTCATCGGCGCGCTGCCCGATTGCTGGAACCACCTGGTCGGCTACAACCCGCCGCGCCGGGACGCCGCGCTCGTGCACTACACGCTGGGCGGGCCCTACTTCGACGAATACCAGAACTGCGAGTACGCGAAGGAGTGGTTTGCGGAGCGCGACGCGATGCTGCGCGTCGCGATGCGCGCGGATGCCCGCTAGCCGGCCGCTCCCGAAAGCCCGGGATTGCCCTTCACGCCGGTCAACGCCGGGCGATTGGGCGTGACGGCCGGAATGACCTTCCGGGCGCGGAGGTAGCGCGCGAGGACCTCCCACGCCGGCTCGCCGCTCGCGCCTTCCGCCACCGGCGCCCAGCTCGCGACCTTGTAGCGTTTTCCGGCCTCGATCGGCTTGCCCCTCAGCGTCATGTCCCTGATGCGTCCCCCGATTTTCTGCGTCGGATCGACGCGGTAGCGCATTCCGCCCACGCGCACCATGTCGCCGCCCTGCTGGTAATAGGGGTCGGGGTTGAACAGGTTGTCGCACACGTCCTCGAGGATGCTCTTGATCGCCTCTCCGGACATTTCGGTTACGGTGGTATACGGGTAGGTTACGGCAGTCTGGTCCATCACGTGCTCCATCGTGATGGTCTCGCCGGGGAGTATCGTGGTGCCCCAGCGGAATCCGGGCGAGAAGGCGATTTCGCTCCCCTTTACGTCCATAAGCGCGTCCAGGATCAACTGATCGACGGTGCCCGTGAAATTGCCGCGGCGGTAGAGCAGCCCCTCGGTGACGGCCAGTTTCTCGGACAGACGCTCGGCGTAGGGCTTGCGCACGCGGCCGATCAGCGCCGCCATCTCGGGATCCGGCGTGATCAGATTGGCGAATACCGGCAGCAGCCGGTAGCGGCACTCCCGCAGCTTGCCGCCGCGCACCTCCAGGTCGGCCACTGCGAGGAACTTGCCGTTCGACCCGGCGTTCGTGACGAGCGTATTTCCGCTGCGGTTTGCGACGGATACCGGCTCGGGCACGGCATCGTGCGTGTGCCCCCCGAGTATGAGGTCGATGCCGGTGACGCGCGAGGCGAGCTTCAGGTCCACGTCCATGCCGTTGTGCGACAGCAGCACCACCGCCTGCGCACCCTTCGCTCTCGTCTCCTCGACCACTTTCTGCAGGCTCTCCTCCTGGATGCCGAAGGTCCATTCCGGCACGAAGTGGCGGGGATTCGCGATGGGCGTATAGGGAAACGCCTGGCCGATGATGGCGATCGGCACGCCGTTCACCTCGCGGATCACGTGCGAGCGGAACACCGGATCCCCGAAATCCGTGGTCCGGACGTTCTGCGCGATGAACTCGATCCTGCCGGCAAAGTCCTTCTTGATTACCTCCTGCACCCGCGCGGCGCCGTAGGTGAACTCCCAGTGACCGGTCATGATGTCGACTCCGAGCAGCCGGCTCGCGTCGATCATGTCCTGTCCGCGCGTCCACAGCGCAGTGCCCGAACCCTGCCAGGTGTCGCCCCCGTCCAGCAGCAGCGCGCCCGGACGCTGCGCGCGCACCTGCTTCACCAGGGCGGCGAGATAGGCGAAGCCGCCGACCCGACCGAAGGTGCGCGCGGCGCTCTCGAAATCGAGATACGTGAATGCGTGCGCGAGCCGCGTCTTCGGCGCGATATTGAAGTGCCTGAGCAGTGCTTCACCGACCAGGTGCGGCGGTTTGCCGAGCGCCCCGGCGATGCCGATGTTGACGTCAGGCTCGCGGAAGTAGACCGGCAGCAGCTGGGCATGGCAGTCGGTGAAGTGGAGGAGGGTGACGTTGCCGCGCGGTCCCTGCAGGTCGTAGAGGGCGTCCCCGCGCTGCGTCTGCGCCGCGCGACCCGCCAGCGGCAAGCCGTGCGCTGCCGCGAACGCGAGCATCTGCAGGAATTCGCGCCGGGTCAGTGACATGATCAGGAGTGATCTGCTGCGACCGGGCGCGCGTTGAACGGCGCTGCTGCGTCCGCTCGAACGCGCGCAGACAAAACGGCGCGTTCGCGTCCGTTTTATCTCTTGTTGATTGGCGAAGCCGGGTCGATCAGGAATGCCACGAGGTGGGTAATCTGGTCCGGAGTCAGGTGGTGGGTAGCGCCGAGGCGCGGCATGTTTGAGCAGGGGACGTAAGCCCACCCGTTGTAGATGCGCTCGTAGGTGAGCTTTGCGATGGCCTCCGAATTGCCGCGCTGCAGGCCGTAACCGGTCAGGCTTGGCCCCACATTGCCTACGTTGATTTCTCCTGGAGCGAGGGCATGGCAGTTCTGGCAGAGCCCCCCGTTTTCCTTGCGCGTTTCGAGTTTGCCGCGGCGGATGCGATCGCCGGCGCCGTCGTGCGCGAGCTTGTTGCCGATTTTCCAGTCACCGACCAGCTTCCCGGACGCCGGGTACTGGATCGATTCGCGGGCCAGCTTGACGACCTCGGAGGCCTCCTCCTGCGTGAGGCTCGCCCCCCCGATCTTGCTGCAGATCTGTTGCGAGCGGTCCTGCACCAGGCGCTTCGCGTGCTCCGGGCTCGCGGTGAAGCTGTCCTTTACCATCTTCTCGGCAATCTGGCGCGTCGTATCCGCATCCGGATAGGTCGCGCAGCCGGCGGCAATCAGCGCGCCGGCGACAGGTGCTCCGAAGATCAACCAGGCCTTGTTCATGGCGTCGTCCTCTCTTCCTCAGCGCTTGAAGCCGGGGACCTTGATCTCCGCCCCGTTGCCGTTGTGGTTGAGATAGTGGGTCAGCGCAATCGCATAATCCGAACCGTAGTTGAGATCCGGCAGGCGCATTTGCCATACGCAATCATTCAGCCGCCACTGCATGGTGCGCACGACGTAGTGCGCGCCGCGGTAGGCTGGCCAGGTCGAAGCCACCTCCTGCGCCCCTTTCGGGTCGGTCAAGTGAAGGAGGTCCTGCAGACGGATGCGCTTGTTCGCCTGGCCATGGCACTGCACGCAAGCAAAATCCGTCTGGCCGCTGCGCCGGAAGAAGAGGTATTCGCCGGCCCTGTACGTGTCGTACTCCTTCTGATGTCTCAAGGTGACGTTGACCTTCATGCCGTTCGAGCGGGAGGTGATGTAAAGCGCGAGGGCCTCCATGTCCGAGCCGCCGCTGCCGCCCGGGCTGATCGCCCGCCGCGCGACATCGGCCGCCTTGAACCCCTGGAGCCGCTCCATGCAGGTAAGCAGCCTCGACTCGAGGTCCTGCACCTTGTCCGTATCGGCGAAGTAGCGCGGCAGCCGCGCGGCCGCGCCTTCCAGCTTCCCCGGGCCCATTCCGAAGTCGCAGGCTTCCAGGGACGCGTTCTTGGGTCCCCGCTTCTCGTGAAAGAGCGCCTTGCCCTTGTCGATCCAGAGCTCTCCCGGGTTGTCTTCCATGAGCATCTGGCGCCCCACGGCCAAAGGGTCGTCCGACTGGCCCTGCGCCAAGACTGCACCCGGTGCAGCGAGGCACACAAACATTACGGCAGCTACGCCGCCGCGCAAAATCGCCATGGTTCCTCCTCCGTTGCTGTCGTGTCGAGCCGCGCTCAGGACGGCGCAGCAACCGTCGCTTCGTCGGTACGCTTGTCGCCTTTATTGTCGGTCCAGGTCACCCCGATCTTGTCGCCCACTTTTGCGCCCTTGATGCGCAGACCCAGGAACGGGTTGCGCGAAACCGCCTGGCTCCACTGCGTGTCGAGCACGGTCTTTCCGTTGTGCGTGACTACCACGCTCTGGATGAAGTGCATGGGAACAATCTGGCCCTTGCCGTCCTTGCGCTGGCCGGTCTCCATCGGGTGCATCATTAGTATTCTCACGTCGGCGACGTCGCCCTGGAGTATCGCGCGGATTTTCATCGGTTCAGCCATGATGCCGTCCTCTCCTTGTTCGATACGCGCTCAACCGCAGCCGCCGACGGTGATCTTCACTTCCTTCCGGGCGGTGAAATACTTTCCGCCCGCTTTGACCACTGCCCAGACGTCGGAGGTCTGGCCCATCTTGATCCGCGCGGAGACGTAGCCTTCGCCGCCGCCGGAGACGTCGAACGTCCCCGCGAGCGGGAACGGGTTCTTCTCGGCGATAATCGAGATCTGCTGGGTATTGGGCAGCTTGCTCGTGATCGCGATCGGAACCACGGCGCCGTTCTCGGCGATGTCGGGCGCGGTGATGATGATGTCCTTGCTTTCCACGGCGCCGGTGGCGCCCAGGTTCTTCATGACATCGGCGAGGGATTTCGACTGGAAACCCGCCGTGTTCCAGTTCGCAGCGCGCGCCTCGCCCAGCGCGACCAGGCCTGCGGAAAAAGCGGCTGCCAGCGCGCCCGCTCCGCCGGTCAGTTTCAAGAAGGTTCTGCGTAGCTCGTTCATGTACGATCATCCTCCTAAGTTTAGACGTCAGGCAGGCGGGGTCGCCGCATCCCGCACGGCAATCCAACGGGCCATATTAGTGCGTGTACCTTCGCGCCGTCCACCGTCCGTTCTTTATCGGCCCATAAGAAAAACTGAGCGGTAGCGGGCTCGAGGCTTAGCGCGCCCCGGCGATCCAATGACCTGATCTGCCGCCCTTTTTTTCGAGCAGCCGGATGCCCTCGAGGCGCATGCCGCGGTCGGCGGCCTTGCACATATCGTAGATCGTGAGCAGACCCGCGGCAACGGCGGTAAGCGCCTCCATCTCCACTCCCGTGCGCCCGGTCGTGGCGACGGTCGCCTCGCACCGGACCGCGCCGGCCTTGCGCTCCAGCACGAAGTCCACGCCGACGTGGGTGAGCGCGAGCGGGTGGGCAAGCGGGATCAGATCCGCCGTGCGTTTCGCGGCCTGAATCGCGGCGATGCGCGCAACCCCGAGCACGTCGCCCTTGCGCGCGGCACCGGCGGCGATTCTCTTCAGCGTCGCGGGCTGCATGCGGATGCGGCCGGCGGCGCGCGCGACGCGGTGGGTGACGCCCTTGCCGGCGATATCGACCATGCGCGCCTGTCCGCGCGCGTCGAAATGCGTAAGCTTTTTCAAGTTATGGATTGCTGCGCGGAGCGCGGTTCCCGCGATAGGAACTCCCGCGCATCCGAATTATCATATCACTATGAGGTTACGCGCACTCCTCGCCCCCCTGCTCGTCGCCATTCCCGGCGTTCTTGCGCAAGGGCTACCCGACCTCGGCGATGTCGCGCAGGCGGGTTTCACGCCCCTGCAGGAGCGGCGGCTGGGCGAAGCCATCATGCGCGAAATCCGCGCCGACCGCGACTATTACGACGACGCGGAGGCGACCGACTACGTGAACAGCCTGGGCAACCGCCTTGCTTCGCGCAGCACCGACTCGCGCCAGAGCTTCGAATTCTTCCTCATCCGCGACGCCCAGATCAACGCCTTCGCGCTGCCCGGCGGCTTCATCGGCGTCAATACCGGATTGCTCCTGGCCGCACAGGCCGAATCGGAGGTCGCGGGCGTGCTGGCCCACGAAATCGCGCACGTGACCCAGCGCCATATCGCGCGCATGCTGATGCAGCAGAAGCAGAGCAGCGTCACTACGCTCGCAACGCTGGCGGCCGCGCTGCTGCTCTCGCGCGCGAGTACCCAGGCGGCCGAAGCCGCCTTCGCGTTCGGCCAGGCCGGCGCCATCCAGAACCAGCTGAACTTCACGCGCGACAACGAGCGCGAGGCCGACCGGGTGGGCCTGCAGATCCTCGATCAGGCGGGACTCGATCCCCGCGGCATGGCGAACTTCTTCGAGCGGCTGCAGCGCGCGACCCGCATCTATGAGGGCGGGGCGCCGTCCTACCTGCGCACGCACCCGCTCACGTTCGAGCGCATCGCCGACATGCAGAACCGGACGGAGCAGCTCGGCTACCGCCAGGTTGCGGACACCGTCGAGTTCCAGCTGATCCGCGCAAAGCTGAGGGCGCAGTTCGACGCCCCGCGCGACGCCGTCGCCTTTTTCGAGCAGAGCCTCGCCGAGCGCAGGTTCCTGAGCGAGGCCGCAAGCCGCTACGGACTGGCCGCAAGCCTGATGCGCACCCGGGACTATGGCCGCGCGAAGGTGGAGCTCGAATCCCTGCGCAAGCTCGTGCCGGCGAACCCGATAGTGGAAACGCTGACCTGCGAGTTCGCGTACCGGGCCCACGGTGCGGAGAAGGCGCTTCCCTGCCTGCGCGCGGCGCTTAAGACCTATCCCTCGTACCGTGCCCTGGTCTACGAGTACGCCAACGTGCTGCTGCAGGCGAAACGGCCGGCGGAAGCGCTGCGGGTGGTGGAGGCGCGGCTGCAGCTGATCACGGACGACTACCGGCTGTACCTGCTGCAGGCGCGCAGCTACGCGGCGCTCGGAAAGCCGCTTGCCGAGCACCGCGCCCAGGCGGAGGCCTATATCCGCATGGGAAATCTCACGGCGGCGATGGAGCAGCTGCAAATCGGCCTGAAGAGCGGCGACGGCGATTTCTACCAGGTTTCGAGTGCCGAATCACGCCTCCGGGAGCTGCGCAAGCTTGACGAGGAACTGCGGCGCGAGGCCGGAAAGCGCTGAGCCGGGCACAACATCCCGGCGCAAGTTCGCCGGATCGCGAAGGAAGAACAAGAACGGAATGACTATCGCTCGACAGCGCCTGACTGCCGGGTTGTGGCTGCTGGGATTGTGCGGGGTCGCGCTGCTTCCCGATCCGGGTGCCGCGCTCCCGCAGTGGACCTACTACTTCCGGGACATCTCGCTCACGTTCCTGCCGCTGCGCCAGTTTCAGGCGGGCGAGCTCGCCGCGGGACGATTGCCGTTCTGGAATCCCTACGTGCACGAAGGCGAGTTCATGCTGCCCTCGTTTTATCCGCTCGATCTCCTGCACGTGCTCGATTCCAGCCCCGAGTTCGTGTCCTGGCTCCTCACGCTGCATCTGCCGCTCGCCGCGCTGGGCGCCTACGCGCTCGGCCGCTCGCGGGGCATGTCGCATCTCGGGGCTTTCGTCTGCGGCACGGTGTATTCGATCGGCGGCTTCGCGCTGTCGACCCTGAATCTCTATATTTTCCTGCAGGCGCTCGCACTGGCGCCGTTCGTGGTGCTGACGTGCGAGCGGGCTGCGACCCGCGGTGGACGGTGGATTGCCGGCGCTGCGCTTGCGCTCGCGGCGAGCCTCACGACGCTGGCGCTGGAAATCGTCGCGCAGGCCGCTCTCCTGGGCGCGCTGCTCGCCCTCTGGCGCGACCCGCGCGGGAACGAACCGGCGCCCGCTGCAGGCGCCGCGGCGGCCCGGCTCGCCGCGGCGCTGCTGCTGGGCGTCGGTTTGGCGGGTGTCCCGGTCGCCATCACGCTCGGGGTGCTGCCGGAAACCCAGCGCGGCGTGGGTTTCTCCCCGGACGAAGCGGGCAGCCTGGCGCTTCCGCCGCTCGCGCTGTTCCAGTTCCTGGTGCCGAATCTGTTTGGTGCGCTCGCCCGGCCTATCGAGACCTGGTGGGGCGACGCCGTCTTCAGGGGTGGGACGCCTTATTTCCTCAGCATCTACCTCGGCGCGCTGGTGCTCGCGCTCGCTGCCGCCGGCGGGGCGAAAGCACACCGGCGCGAGCGCATCGTGCTCGCTTGCGCGGCTGCACTGGGCGCATGGATTGCATTGGGGCCGACGGGGGGACTGTGGACCCTCCTGCACGACCTGCCGCTCGCCAACGCGTTCCGCACGCCCAGCAAAGCGCTATTCATCGTCCATATATCCGCGGCCCTGCTCGCCGGGCGGGGCGCGGACCGGCTGGCCGCGGGCGAAGGCTGGGGCATTTTCGCCGTGATAAGCGCGGTCGGCGTCCTCGTGGCCGGGGGAATCGCCGCGGCCAGCTGGATCGCGACCGATCAAGTTGCCGGGCTGCTCCAGCTCGAGGCTACCGCACGCGAGGAACTGGCGGCAATACTCCCCGGGGATGCCGCACGTTGTGCGGCGACCGGATTGCTCGGATTCGCCATCGCGGTCGCTGCGCTGCGGTCGCGGCTGCGTCCTGCCTTCGCGGCGATGTTGCTGGCGTTGGTGGTGGCAGCGGATCTGGCGCGTGCAGGCGTGGGACTCAACCGTCAATCGAATCCGGTGGTGTTCCGCCTGCTTCCGGAGATCAGGGCCGAGCGCCTCGATGACCTGGGAGGCGGCCGGGCATTCGCGGTTCCCGTCAGCCTGAGCCGCAATTTCCTGGAGTGGCTTAACACGCGCCAGCCCGATTCCGACTTGTCGATGACGTACGTGATGCGCCAGCAGCTGGAACCGTACAACAACCTCATGAACCGGGTGGAAACCGCGGGCTCGCAAGACCGCATGCGCTTGAGTCCGCTGCTTTCTTCGCTCGGATGGACCGGATACGATCCGCGCGACGTGACGGAGTTCCTGCCGTTGCTCCGTCATGCGGCCGTGAGCCGCATCCTCAGCTTCGACCCCCTCGCGCACCCGGATCTCGAGCTGCGCAGAACCGTGGCGGTCGGGCTGACCGGGCTTGCCCTGCATGTCTACGCGCTGAAACGACCCTGGCCGCGTGTGCTGGTCGCGTGCCGTGCGCATCGGGCCCTGACGCGGGTCGAGGCGGCGGTGATGCCTCACGCCGCGACCTGGGATCCCCTGCGCGATGTCGCGTTCGAGGATCCTGACGCGCTGCGCGTGGCGGCCTGCAGCAGCGGGCGCGCGCGCATCCTTTCCCGGCTGACGGACGAGGAGCGCTACGAATCGGAGAGCGACGGCCCCGGATGGCTCCTCGTGCGCTCCACGCACGCACGCGGCTGGCGCGCGACGGTCGATGGCGAGCCGGCGGCGGTCCTGCGCGCGGACGGCCGCCACCGGGCCGTCGCCATTCCTCCCGGCCGGCACACCGTCAGGCTGAATTACGAGCCGCCGTGGCTGTGGCCTGGATTCGCGCTGACCCTCCTTTCGGTTACCATCGTCCTCGGGATATTCGTGCGCCGGCGGAAGCAGGGGACCTGACCTGGCCAAGACGACCTCATCGCAAACGCTGCCCAACCCCGTCGTGCCCTTCGTCGAGGCGCTGCGTGTCTGGTTGAAGATCGGTTGCATCGGGTTCGGCGGCCCCGCCGGCCAGATCGCACTGATGCACCGCATCCTCGTCGACGAGAAGAAATGGGTCGAAGAACAGCGATTTCTGCACGCGCTCAACTTCTGCGTGCTGCTGCCGGGCCCGGAAGCGCAAAAGCTCGCGACCTACATCGGGTGGCTCCTGCACGGCACCCGCGGCGGGCTCGCCGCCGGCATTCTGTTCGTCGCTCCGGGCGCGCTGGTGATTCTTGGGCTCTCCCTGCTCTACGCGCTCGGGCGCGGCGTGCCGGCGGTGGACGGCGCGCTGTTCGGGATCAAGGCCGCCGTGCTGGTGATCGTGGTCGAGGCGCTGTTCCGGATCGGCCGCCGCTCGCTGAAGACCCGCCTCCTCATCGGTGTCGCGGGCGCAGCCTTCATCGGCATCTTCTTCCTCGACCTTCCGTTTCCCCTGATCGTGGCGGGTGCAGCTGCCATCGGCTTCGCGGTCGCGCGGGCCTCACCGGGCCTGCTCGGCCTGAAGGCCGCAGCGGCGGGTCCGGGCGAGTCCGCGCCCGGGCGCTGGCGGCATGCCGCAATCGCTGCAGCGGTGGGCGTTGCGTTATGGTGGGCGCCAGTCGCGGCTGCCGTCGTGCTGCTCGGATCGGGCCATGTGCTGGTGGACATCGGCGTGTTCTTCTCGAAACTCGCGGTGGTGAGCTTCGGTGGCGCCTATGCGCTCCTCGCCTACATGGCGCAGGAGGCGGTCGAGAGCTATCGCTGGATGACTGCACCGGAAATGGTGGACGGCCTCGGCTTGGCCGAAACCACGCCAGGACCGCTCATACTCGTCACCCAATTCGTGGGCTTTCTCGCGGGATTTCGAGATGCTGCGCCATTCTCGCCGATCATCGCCGGCATCGTCGCCTCGGCGCTCACGACGTGGGTCACGTTCGTGCCGCCGATGATGCTGATATTCGCCGGCGCGCCGTTCGTCGAGCAGTTGCGCGCGAATCAACGGCTATCCGGCGCGCTCGCCGCCATCACCGCCGCAGTGGTGGGCGTGATTCTCAACCTCACGGTCTGGTTCGCGCTGCACGTCCTGTTCGGGAAGGTCGAGGAGGCGCGCGCGGGACCGCTGCGCTGGTATGCGTTCGATCCTCTGGCGCTCGACCTCACGGTCCTGGCCCTCGCGCTCATCGCGGCGCTGCTTGCGTTTTCCTTGCGCCGCGGCCTGGTCGAGCTGGTGCTGACGATGGCTGCCCTCGGCGTCGCCGTGCGATTGTTCCTCGGGGCGTGATCGACGGGGGCGCGAGCGTCGGCGGCGAGCGAAAACGGCGCCACGCCGGCCCGCCGCAACGGCCGTGGCGAGAGGGCCGATGTGGTATCTTGGGGCATGGAAAATAAGCGCCCCGGCGCCATTTCGGCCTTCGCGGCGGCGCCGCAGAAGATCGGAAAATACGAAGTCATCAGCGAGCTCGGCAAAGGCGCGACCAGCGCCGTCTACCGGGCGTACGATCCGTTCCAGGGCCGCCAGGTCGCAATCAAGGTCGTCTTCCCCGAAGCGCTTGGCGACCAGGAGTATGGCCGGCGCTACCGCAAGCTCTTCGTCACCGAGGCGTCCCTCGCCGGCAAGCTCTCCCACCCGCACATCGCCGCCATCTACGACGCGGTGGCGGGCGAGGACACGAGCTACATCGTGATGGAGTACGTGGAGGGAACGACGCTCGAGCCCTACACGCACCACGACAACCTGCTGCCGGTGCGGCGCATCGTCGAGATCATTTACAAGTGCGCCAAGGCGCTGCAATACGCATCCAACCAGGGCGTCATACATCGCGACATCAAGCCCGCCAACATCCTGCTCGCCGGCGAAACCGACATCAAGATCTCGGATTTCGGCGCGGCGCTGACACAGGCGGGAGAAACGACGCAGGTGAGCGGCATCGGCTCTCCGGCCTACATGTCGCCGGAACAGGTGAAGGAGCTCGCCCTCACCTACCAGACCGACATTTTCTCGCTCGGCGTCGTGATGTATCAGCTCCTCACCGGACGGCTGCCGTTCCAGGGCGCCAACAACTACAGCATGATCTACCAGATCATCAACATCGATCCGCCGTCCCCGATCGAGGTCCGCCCCGACATTCCCCCGCGCATCGACGCGATCGTGACGCGCGCCCTGCACAAGGACACCACGCGGCGCTACCAGACGTGGGACGAGTTCGCGCACGATCTCGCCACCGCCCTCGGCGCCGAGGAGAAGCCGGGGCATGGCTTCGCCGAAAGTGAGAAGTTCGATACGCTGCGCGGCCTCGAGTTCTTCCGCCAGTTCAGCGACGTCGAGCTGTGGGAGGTGCTGCGCATCGCGAGCTGGAATCGCTACCCGCGCGACGCCGTGCTGATCCGCGAGAACGACATCGGCTCCTCGTTCTTCATCCTCATCGCCGGCGAGGTCCGGGTGATGAAGCAGGACCGCCAGTTGAACGTGCTCGGGGCGGGCGAGTGCTTCGGCGAGATGGCCTACCTCGGCAAGCAGAAGTTCCAGCGCTCCGCAAGCGTCGTGGCGCGCACCGACATCGCGGTGATCGAGATCCGGGCCGAGACGCTGGCCAAGGCCTCGGAGCTGTGCCGGCACCACTTTCACGGCGCGTTCCTCGAGCTGCTGGTCGACCGGCTGGTGAAGGCGAACGTGAGGCTCTCGCAGCTGTTGCTCGACCGCAACGTCAGCGTTTTCTGAACCCGGCGGCGGCGCAGCAGAGTCGATTTGGGTTAAACTTCGACTCCCTGCACGGCGAGGATGGCGATGGAATTCGACAAAGAGCTTGACGCGCGCGGATTGAACTGCCCGCTGCCGATACTGCGCACCAAGAAGGCGCTGACCGACATGGCTTCCGGCCAGGTCCTCAAGGTCCTGGCGACCGATCCGGGATCGGTGAAGGACTTTGCGGCGTTCTCCAAGCAGACCGGCAACCCGCTGCTCGCCTCCGAAAAAGCCGACGCCGAGTTCATCTTCTTCATGAAGAAGAAATAGCGCCGCCGCGGACGGCACGGCTGCCGCAATGGTTCCGTGCGATTCGATCTTTTCTACGAAGCCGCTGTTCCGCCTGCGCTCGGCCTGAGCGAAGCGCAGGCGTACGCCGGGATACTGGGAGAGATCGAGCTCGCCGACCGGCTGGGATACGGCTGCGCCTGGCTGGTCGAGCACCACTTCCTGCGCGGCTACTCGCATGCGTCCAAGCCCGAGCTGTTGCTCGCGGCGGCGGCGGCCCGCACCCGCCGGATCCGGCTCGGCCACGCCATCATCCCGCTGCCGCTGCACCACCCGGTGCACGTGGCGGAGCGCGTTGCCACCCTGGACATCCTCAGCGGCGGGCGGCTCGAGGTCGGCATCGGGCGGGGCTTCTCGCCCCGCGAATACGCGGCGTTCGGCGCCGACATGGCCGCGAGCCGCGAGCTCGCGGAGGAAAGCCTCGATATCTTGATGCTGAGCTTTGCACGCAAGCCGGTCACGCACCAGGGACGCCGCTATCGCATCGAGGCGCTCGACATCCTCCCGCACGTGATCCAGGAGCCGCATCCGCCGCTGTGGACGGCGGCGGTGAGCCCGGAAACCTACGACTGGGCGGCCGCGCGGGGCCTGGGCGTGCTGGCGGGGCCATTCAAGCCATGGTTCATGGTCAAGCACGATATCGGGCGTTTTAGAGCGGCCTGGCGCCACGGCGCAGCGCCCCGCATTGGCATGACGGTCGGGGTCCTGTGTCTCGCTGACGGGGAGCGCGCCCGGCGGGTTGCGCGGGACGCGTTCTCCTGGTTCTACCGCGAGCTCTTCCGGGCCGCGGCTCCGGTGCTCGAGCGGCTTTACCCCAGCTACGAGCAGCTGCACGAGCTCGGGCGCTTCCGGGCGCTGATGAAGCTCGGGGTCGATCTGGGATTGGCCGATACCTTCGGGCTTGCCGTGGTGGGAGACCCGGCCGGTGTGCGCGCCAAGATCGGCCGCTACGCGCAAGCGGGCGTCACCCATCTGCTGTGCGCGTTCGGCGCCGGCGCCGTCGATCCGGCGGTTACGCGCGAGTCCCTCGAGCTCTTCGCCCGCGAGGTGATGCCGGCGTACGCCCGGGAACCATGAACGTTCTGGTCACGGGCTCCAGCTCCTGCCTGGCGCGGGCGTTGCTTCCGCTCCTCGCCGCCGACCCCGGCGTCGCGCGCGTCACGGGCGTCGATCGCGCTCCTCCGCATTTCACCCACGCCAAGTTTCGCGCGGTGCAGTCCGACATCCGCGACCCGGGGCTCGCGGCGGTGTTCCAGGGACAGGACGCGCTCGTTCACCTCGCGTACGTGGTGCTGCGCGGGCGCATGAGCGAGTCGGAGATGTTTGACGTCAACGTGACGGGCAGCCACAAGATTTTTCACGCCGCGCGCCGCGCCGGCGTGAGCCGCCTCGTCCACCTGTCGAGCGCGGCGGTCTACGGCGGGGGCGTCCATGTTGGCGAGGACGCGCCGCTTGCGCCCCTCCCGAATTTTATGTATGCGCTGCACAAAGCGCATCTGGAACGGCTGCTGGAGATCGAGTTCCCGGAGTGCGTGCGGCTGCGCGCGCACGTGATCCTGGGCCGCAACGCGCAGCCGCTCCTGCGGCAGCTCATCGGGCTGCCATGCTATCTGGCGCTTCCGGAACCGCAGCCGCGCCTGCAGTGCGTCCACGAGGATGATGTGGCGCGGGCCGTGCTGCTTGCGATCGAGCGCAATGTGCGCGGCCCGTTCAACCTCGCGGTCGAGGACAGCTTCAGCTACCGCGATGTCATCCGCAGCCGGCACCGGCTCGCGATCCCGGTACCACCCGCGGCTGCGCGCGCGGGGCTTGGTATGGCCTTGCGCTACCGCGGCTGGGGTGGGGAGCCGGCGTGGATCGAGGGGCTCGCGCGGACGCTGCTGCTCAACTGCCGGCGCGCAGCGGTCGAATTGGGCTGGAGAAGTCGTTACGGCGCGGCGGAGGTGCTCGCCGCGACATGACGCCGGTCACGTCCGGCGATTGATTTCGAGGCCGTACGATTCGAGCACCCGCGCGGTCGGCGCGATGCGTTCCGCGATAAAGCGGCTGCGCACCGGATTGCGCAGGGCTGCCGTGCGCCAGTACGAGCCGGGTGTGAGCCCGGCGAGCTCATAGAAGCGCGCGGGCGGGAAGTAGAACGCATGCGCGAGCTGCCGCAGCAGCAGGCGCGCGGCGAGCGAAAGCAACCTGCGGCGCCCGGCTCCCGCTGCCGCCGGAACGGACTCGAGGCTGTGGCCCGCGAGCGCAATATGCCGTGCTTCGTCGAGGACGTGGAGCGTGCAGATCTGCCGGACCGCGGGATTGACTTCATCCGGGTGGCTGCGCAGATAACGGTTGAACTTGTCGGGCACGTCCTCCCCGATCAGCATGGCGAGCCAGAACAGGCTGCCGCTCGCGGGCGCTGCCCGGGCAAGCGCATGGGCGGCCCAGGGCGCACGCCAGCTGCCCTCCGGAACCGCGAGCCCGCCGGCCTCGATCGCCCGCAGGAACATCAGGCTATGCCCCGCTTCCTCGCGCATTTCGTGGAGCAGGTACTCGTGCTCCGCACGCGGCATTCCCGGCCGCACGCGGCGCGCCACGCGCCGCAGAAAGATGCCTTCCAGCCACAGTCCGCAGTGAATGACGTTCAGAAACTCATACTGCGACAACCTTTGCCGCACCGCGGGGGCCAGCGCTTCGAACTCAGGCAATCCGTGGAGCGACAATGCTGCTTCGGGCAGCCAGAACCCGGGCACGCCGAGCTGCGACCAGTTGACCCCGGCCAGGGGATCGCGATACGGGGTGCTGTTTTCCGAGAGCTGGCGGAGGAGGGCGGTGTCGGCGACGCGCATGCGGAGAAGATGGCTACGTCCTCGAGACCCTGGAGCAGAAGATCCGGTAAAGGGACGCCATGATCTCCTCGACTTCCTTGCTGGCGAGCGAGTAGTAGATCGACTGCGCCTCGCGGCGCGTGGCGACGATGCGCTTTCTGCGCAGCACGGCCAGGTGCTGCGACAGGCCCGACTGGGAGAGCCCGATGACGCTCTCCATCTCGCCCACCGATTTCTCGCCCTCGGCGAGCTGGCACAGGATCATCAGCCGCGAGGGATTCGCCATCGCCTTCAGGAGATCGGTTACCCGGACGGCGCTGCCGCGCAGGCGCGCCACTTCCGCGCGCGTGAGGCCGAGCGATGTGTCTGCCAATGCTGCTTCTCTCATGCTTTCCCCTGCCCGCCTGGCGCGCACCCGGCGAAACCGTCCGCGGCCATCTTTGCCTCGTACTTCGCGGCGACCTGGGCGCCGGCGATCAGGTTCGGCTTCACCGCGCTCCAGTCCTTCGGCTTCAATATCACCATCCAGCCGGCGACGTAGGGGTCCTCGTTGGCGAGCGAGGGTTTCCCCACCAGGTC
>DATICE010000173.1:0-3775 GCA_035456985.1 Burkholderiales bacterium
TCCTGGGTCGGCGACACGGTGCTGGCCCAGCCGCTCTTCAAGCTGCTGCACGCTCGCCATGCCAGCCTCGCGCTCGACGTGCTCGCACCGCGCTGGACGTTCTCGCTCCTCGAGCGCATGCCCGAGGTGCGGCGGGCGATCGAGAACCCGTTCGCCCACGGCGAACTCAAGCTCGGTGAGCGCCGTCGCCTGGGGCGCGCGCTCGCGCAGGAAGGCTACGACCAGGCGATCGTGCTGCCCAACACCTTCAAGTCCGTGCTGGTCCCGTTCTTCGCCGGTATCCGGACCCGCACCGGCTACATCGGCGAGCTGCGGCACTGGATATTGAACGACGCGCGGCGGCTCGACCGGGAGCGCCTGCCGCAGATGGCGCAGCGCTATGCGGCGCTCGGCCTGCCGCGGGGCGAGGCGCTGCGGCTGCCGCTGCCCGCGCTCGCATTGCGGGTCGACGAAGCGGCGCGGCGCGCCCTGCTTGCCCGGCTCGGGCTCGACCGGGGCCGGCCGGCGGCGGCGCTCTGCCCGGGAGCCGAGTACGGTCCCGCCAAGCGCTGGCCGGCGCGCTACTTCGCAGAGCTTGCGCAGGGGCTCGCCGCAAAGGGCTGCGCGGTGTGGCTGATCGGCTCTCAGAACGACCGGCAGGCGGCTGCCGAGATCGAGCGGCAATCGGTGGGCGTCTGCCGCAACCTGTGCGGCGAGACCACGCTTGCCGAGGCCATCGATCTCCTCGCTTCCGCCGCGCTCGTCGTCAGCAACGACTCCGGCCTGATGCACGTGGCAGCGGCGCTCGGCAAGCCGCTCATCGCTCTCTACGGCTCGAGCAGCCCGGCCTATACTCCTCCGCTCTCGCCCAATGCGCGCATCCTCAAGCTCGATCTGCCGTGCAGTCCCTGCTTCAAGCGTGAATGCCCGCTCGGCCACTTCAATTGCATGATGCAGTTGACGCCCGACCGTGTTCTCGCCGCCGTTGATTTTGATAGAATTTCCAGATGAAAAAAGCGCTGTTCGCGAGCCCGCAGGACGCGGAGTCGGCGTTCTACGAGGCCCTCACCAAGGCCGATCTCGACGCGATGATGGCGGTGTGGGCCGACGACGACGACATCTATTGCGTGCACCCCAACGGCGCGCGCGTCACCGGCGTCGAAAGCGTGCGCGAGTCGTGGCGCCAGATCTTCGCGAGCGGGCAGACGCTGCGCTTCCAGCTGCGCGACAGCCAGGTGGTGCAGGGCATGATGCTCGCGGTGCACAGCGTCTACGAGCACATCACGATCGCGGGTGAGACACGCCCGCGCCTCCCGATGATCGCCACCAACATCTACCTCCGGACCGAGCGCGGCTGGCGCATGGTCGCGCACCACGCTTCTCCGGTGCCGGCGCCCACCGCCGCGGAATCCGAGTCGAGGCGCGCGGCGCCACCCAAGACGCTTCACTGATCCGAGTTTCCGAAAGGAAGGCAATGAGCAGCTCCGAATTCGGCCATCCCGACGTCATCATTATCGGCGCCGGCAACGCCGCTTGCAGCGCAGCGCTCGCCGCCCGCGAAGGCGGCGCATCCGTCATCCTGCTGGAGGCCGCGCCGATCGAGGACTGCGGCGGCAACAGCCGCTATACCGCGGGGCTCATGCGCGTGGTCTACAACGGGGTCGAGGACCTGGCGCAGCTGATCCCCGATCTCACCGCGGAGGAAAAGAAGACCCACGATTTCGGATCGTACACCGCCGAGCACTACTACGACGATATGGGCCGCATCACCCAGTACCGCACGGACCCCGACCTGTGCGAGATCCTGATCTCGCGCAGCTTCGAGACGCTGGTATGGCTGCGCAAGAAAGGCGTGCGGTTTCAAGCGAGCTACGGGCGCCAGTCGTACAAGGTCGACGGCAATCGCTACAAGTTCTGGGGCGGGCTCGCGGCGGAGACCTGGGGCGGCGGGCCGGGGCTGATCGACAATGAGCACAAGGCGTGCGAGCGCGATGGCGCGAAGATTTTCTACGAGACGCCCGCGACCGCGCTCATCACCAACGACGACGGGGTGGTGCTCGGCGTGCGTGCGAAGCACGAGGGGAGGAACGTGGAAATCCGTTCGAAGGCGGTGGTGCTCGCGTGCGGCGGCTTCGAATCGAACGCCGAGATGCGCGCGCGCTACCTCGGCCCGGGCTGGGATCTCGCCAAGGTGCGCGGCACGCGCTACAACACGGGCCTCGGCATCCGGATGGCGCTCGAGGCGGGCGCCATGCCCTACGGTCACTGGTCCGGCTGCCACGCCGTCGGCTGGGACATGAACGCGCCCGCGTTCGGCGATCTCGCGGTCGGCGACCAGTTCCAGAAGCACAGCTACCCGTGGGGCATCATGGTGAATGCGCGCGGCGAGCGCTTCGTCGACGAGGGCGCGGATTTCCGCAACTACACCTACGCCAAGTACGGCCGGGTGGTGCTCGAGCAGCCGGGAATGTTCGCCTGGCAGATCTTCGACGCCAAGATCATTCCCATGCTGCGCGACGAATACCGCATCAAGCAGGTGACGAAGGCCCGCGCCGACACGCTCGAGGAGCTCGTGAAGAAGCTTGAGGGCGTGGACGCCGCGCGCTGCCTGCAGGAGATCCGCGAGTACAACAAGGCGGTGCGCACCGATGTCCCCTTCAACATGGCGGTGAAGGACGGGCGCTGCACCGTGGGACTGCGCGTCAACAAGTCGAACTGGGCGAATACCGTCGACCAGCCGCCGTTCGAGGCCTACGGCGTGACCTGCGGCGTCACCTTCAGCTTCGGCGGCGTCAAGATCAGCCGGGAGGGAGAGGTCGAGGATACCGCCGGCAAGCCCATCCCCGGACTTTACGCCGCGGGGGAGCTCGTGGGCGGCATCTTCTATCACAACTACCCCGGCGGCACGGGGCTCACCTCGGGCGCGGTGTTCGGCCGGCTCGCCGGCACCGGGGCCGCGGCCTACGTCAAGCGCAAGTAGGCCTGGCGCTCCCCGGCCGGCTCGGCGAAAGTCTTCAGGAGTAAACAGGGTCAGTGCGAGCTGTCCCCGATTTACCATGAGTGAGGTCAGCCTGGAGAAAATCCGCGAGGCGCTCCAGCGCATCCGCCCGATCGTGCCGGAGTCCTCGGTCAAGGAATCGCTTTACCTCCAGCGGCGGACCGGGGTCAGGACGTTCCTCAAGCTCGAGAACCTGAACCTCTCCGGCTCCTTCAAGATCCGGGGCGCGCTCAACGCGCTGCTGCGGCTCGGCAAGGACGAGCTTGCGCGCGGGGTCATCGCCGCGAGCGCGGGCAACCACGCGCAAGGCGTCGCTTACGCCTGCAAGCTGCTCGGCGCGCGCGCGACGATCTTCATGCCGGAGAGGGCGCCGCTGGTCAAGGCCGAGTCCACGCGCGAGCTGGGCGCCGAGGTGCGGCTCTCCGGCAACTCGTACGACGAGGCATTTCGCGCGGCGCGGGCATTCCGCGAAGAAACCGGCGGGGTCCTGGTGCACGGCTTCGAGGATCCAGGCGTGATGAACGGCCAGGGAACGCTGGCGCTTGAGCTCCTCGAGCAAGTCCCGGATCTCGGCCTCGTCGTTGCCAGCGTCGGCGGCGGCGGCATGATCGCCGGCGTAGCGACCGCGGTGAAGGCCGTGCGGCCCGACATCGTCGTCGTCGGCGTCCAGTCCTCCGCCTTCCCCGCGATGCAGCGATCCTTTGCCGGCGGGCATCTCGTCTCCGGATCCTCCGGATCGACCATCGCCGACGGGATCGCGATCAGCAAGCCGGGCAAGCACCCCTACGAGATCATCCG
>DATICE010000174.1:0-24514 GCA_035456985.1 Burkholderiales bacterium
GATGGTCGGGCCGGGCGATGGTCCAGTAGCGGTTGCTTTCGTGGAACCCCGCCGAGGCGAAAATGAGTCGCTTGACCGCCGCCTCCACGCTCGTCGGCACCGTACCCAGGATCGTCGCGAATACAACCAGCAGTCCTGCAAGTAGTGAAGCAAACTTCGGTCTCATATCTGATCTCCTCCGTGAAGTTGTTTCGACATTAATTGCTGATCACGTTCATTACAGGTTTCGCAACTTGGGATCCAGGTGGTCCCGCAGCCAGTCGCCAAGCAGGTTGAGCGAGAGCACGGTCAGCATGATCGCGAGCCCCGGGAACATCGAGACCCACCACGCCGTGACGATGAGTTCTCTTCCGTCCGCGACCATGACGCCCCAGGCCGGCTCGGCGCGCGGCAGACCCGCCCCAAGGAAGCTCAGCGTGGACTCGAGCAGGATCACGTATCCCACCTGGAGCGTCGCCAGCACGACGAGCGAGTTGACCACGTTGGGGAAGATGTACTTGAACATGATGCGGGTGTGCGATGCCCCGGCCACCCGTGCCCTCGCGATGAAGTCGCGCTCCTTGATGGCGAGGGTCTCGCCGCGGGTCAGCCGCGCATAGCGCGCCCACAGGAGCACGATGAGCACCGTGACGACCGTCCCGAAACTGGGGCCTACCGCGGCGACGAGGACGAGAGCGAGCAGGATCGTCGGGATCGAGAGCGAAATATCCACCAGGCGCATGATCACCGCATCCGTCTTGCCTCCGAAATAGCCTGAGATCAATCCCAGGACCGTACCGATGATTCCGCCGACGAAGATCGCGATCAGCGACACCATGAGAGAAACCCGCGCCCCGTAGATGATCCTGCTCAGAATGTCGCGCCCGAGCTTGTCGGTGCCCAGGATATGCTCCATGGTGCCGCCGTCCTGCCAGACGGGCGGAGTCAGCCGGTTCGAGAGCGTACCCAGGAACGGGTCGTGCGGCGCGACCCACGGCGCGAAGATGGCCGGAATCACCAGGATGAAAATGAGAATCCCGAGCGAGAACAGGGGATAGCGCTTTACCTGACGCCACCCACCAACGACCCAGGGGATCGCATACCAGGGCAGCGTTCGTGTGCTCGTCAGTTGCGGCATGATCCAGTCTCCTCCAGATCCCTATTGATACCGGATGCGCGGATCGAGATACGCGTACAGGAGGTCAACAAGCAGATTGACCAGGATGAAGATGAAGGCGAATACGATCACGACGGCCTGAACGACCTGAAAGTCCCTGGACCGAACGGCGTCAACCACCAGCAATCCCAAGCCGGGCCAGGTGAAGACGGTTTCGGTCACCACGGTACCGGTCAGCAGGACGCCGGCGATGATGGCAAAAAAGGTGAGCGGCGCGATTCCCGCATTGCGCAGGCAGTGTTTCCAGACCACTTTCCACTCCGGTATTCCCTTGACGCGCGCCAGCTTCACGAACTCGCTGTCGAGCACGTCCAGCATCGACGAACGGACGAGTCGCATGATCGCAGCGACCTGAAACCAGCCAAGCGTGATGGCGGGAAGTATGAGGTGCTGAAGTCCGCCCCGGCCCGACGATGGCAACCAGTCGAGCCACACCGCGAAGATCCACATCAGCACGATTCCAAGCCAGAACACGGGCAGGGACTGGCCGAGGAGCGCGACGACTTTTGCCGCAGCGTCCCAGCCGGAGTCTTTTGCGACGGCTGCCAACACCCCTATGGGCACCGCGAGGATGGCGCTGACGAGCAAGGCGAAGCCCGCCAGCTCGAGCGTGGCGGGCAGGCGCTCCACCACGAGGCCCATGGCGGACTTGCCTTGGTACTTCAGGGACTCCCCGAAATTCCCCTGAACCGCCTTCGTCACAAAAGTGACGTATTGCTCGTGGTAAGGCTTGTCGAGACCCCAGTACTTGGTCAGCCGCTCGTAATCCTCGGGCATCGCCTCGATCGGCAGCATCACGTCGAGCGGATTGCCGCTGATGCGGGCCAGGCTGAAAACGATGACGCTCATGACCAGGATGGCCATGAGGCTCTGGAGCACTCGCACCGCAATATAGCGCTGCATGCCTCCTCCTTACGATGGGACAGCCCATAGCCCACCGTTCCGTGCGGGGGGTCTTGAGCGCCTTGTTACTGTGACTCCTTCCTACTGAAGTGAGTTCACATTATGGCCACGATAGCCTATGTGCCAGCCGGTTGGCAAGCTGTGTCACAAGGTGAAGCCGTAGAGCTTCGCCGCGTTCTCGCACACGATCTTGCGGCGCATGCCGGCCGGCAGGCCGCCCAACTCGCGCTGGATGTATTCCTGCGAGTCCGGCCAGATGCCGTCGGGGTGCGGGAAGTCCGACCCCCACATGATGTTCTCCGCGCCCACTTCGTCGATCAGCTTGATGCCCACCGGGTCGGTCTGGTAGGTCGCCCGGCACTGGCGCTTCCAGTAGCCACTCGGCGGCATCTTGAGCGAGAGGTCCTTGAACTGGTCCTCCCATTCCGCGTCCATCCGCCAGAGCACGTAGGGGATCCAGCCGATGCCCGCTTCGCCGAGCACGAGCCGGATGCGCGGCCAGCGCTCGAGGACGCCGCTGTAGATCATCGAGGTGAGGATGTTCGACATGTTGAGTTGGAACGCCGTGATGTTCGTTGCGAACGCGGCCCGCGCCACCGGCAAGTCCACCTCCGGCATGCCCGGGAGTCTCGCACGCGTCGGGTCGGCGCCGATCAGCATGACCTTGCGAATGTGCTCGGGCGTGTAGCCGGAAACCGTGTGAAAGTGCAGCGGCAGGCCGGTGGCATTGATGACCTCCCACAAGGGACTCCAGTACGGGTCCCACAGCGGCTTGAGATCCGGCGAGTTCGCAATGTCGAGGCCGCGCAGGACGCCGCGCCGGGCGACACGCTCGACCTCGGCGATGGCCGCCTCGATCGGTTGATTCGGGATCGAGGCGAGGCCGGCGAAGCGCTCGGGGTGCGTCGAGCAGAACCCGGCGAGCCACTCGTTGTAGATGCGCAGGACCTCGACGGCGGCTTCGGCATCTTCCAGGCGGCTGGTGGCGCCGAGCACGCCGTAGAGCACCTCGGCCTGGACGCCATCACGGTCCTGGTCCTTTACCCGGAGGTCAGGGTCGGTCAGGCGACGGATGCCGCGCTTGCCGTCCTCGTAGAGCCCGGTTGCCGCCATGCGATCGGAGCGATGGATCTTGCCGGGGACATACTGCCGCCCGCCCGAACCCATGCCGTTCTCCAGGCCGAGGTTCACGCCTTTCTTCGTCGTCCAGCGCCGGCCGCCGGGACCGTCGGCTACGTACGGCATGCGGCTGCGCATCGCGGCCGAAGACGCATTCTCGGTGAAGAGCGTCGGCGGCAGCCAACAGAGGTCCACGTGGCAATCGGCCGAGATCACGTCGTAGCGCATGGCAGCTCCTTATGGTTGCCCGCGGATCCCCGCCTGCTGGATCACCCGGCGCCATTGGTCGCTCTCGGCGCGGATGTGAGCGGTAAATTCCGCGGGCCTGGTGCCCACGCCCTCCGAGCCGTCGGCCATGAGACGCTTCTGCATTTCCGGCCCTTGCACAGCCTTGATCGTTTCGGCGGCGACACGGTCAAGGACGGTTTTGGTAGTCCCCTTCGGCGCGATGAGGCCGTACCAGTTGACCACGACGACGCCCGGCACTCCTGCCTCGGCGAGCGTGGGCGTGTCGGGCAGTGCCTGCGCGCGTTTCCCGGGCGTCACCGCCAGTACGCGCAAGCGCCCGCTGCGGATGTGCGGCTGGGACGAGATGATGGTCGCGAACGACAGGTCAATGCGCCCGCCGACGAGATCCGCGTAGGCGGCGCCCAGGCCCTTGTACGGAACATGAACCATCTGCGTGCCGGTGGCGATCTGAAACAGTTCCGTCGTCATGTGAATCGGGCTGCCAATGCCGGATGAGGCGTAGTTCAGCTTTCCCGGATTCGCGCGCGCGTGCTTCACGAGCCCGAGTACCGATTTTGCAGGCAGCGACGGATGCACGACCAGCGCGTAGCCCTGCGCGGTAACTTGCGACACTGGGGCGAAATCGCGCACGATGTCGAAGCGCGACTTGTAGAGCAGCGGATAGATCACGGTGGTGGCGCTCAACATCATCAGGGTATGGCCGTCCGGCGCCGCGTCGGCCAGGATCTCGAGGGCGACCTGGCTGCCCGCGCCCGGACGGTTGTCGACGACGACGCTCTGCCCGAGCGAATCGGAAAGAATCAGCGCGAGGCTGCGCGTGACGGCGTCCATGCCCCCGCCCGGCGCCAGCGGCACGAGCACCCGCAGCGGCCGGCTCGGATAGTTCTGGGCGTGGGCAGGCAACGCGGATAACGCGAATAGCAGCAACAGCGTCTTCATGCAAGCACCAGCATTCATCGCTCGTCCTCCGTTAAAGCGACCTGTTCTATTTTTTCCGCTGATCAGCATCCGGCAACACATTTGCCGGTGCCGTCGAACTCCATCGTGCGCCCGCTGATCGCGAGATGGGGCGTGGCGTTCTTCAACTGCTTGATGAGCGCCGCAGTGCGCGAGGCGGGCCGCAGCTTCCCGCCTTCCGTCGCGGCCTCGTTCACGTGCGTGAGGATTACCGACGCGGGCCGCACGAACTCGTTCATCGCATAAGCGCCTGACATTGCGGTCACTGCGCTCGAGCCGAAATTAAGCACTGCGAGATTCGCCTTGTGGAACTCGTTCACGACCGTTTTCATCTCGGTGTGAATGCCGGTGTCGCCCGACAGGTAGGCGGTGAGCCCGTTGGTGAACTTGATGACGTAGCCGGTGGGCGGCCCGATGACTAGGCTCGTGCCGTCGGGAGCCAGGTTTGCGCGCTGCGCTTCGGACAGCAGGGAGAGTGGCACGTTGTTCGCGTGCGAGGCGAACACCACCGTAATTTCCACGCCTGCCGTTGCGCTGGCCGCCTTCGCAACGAACGTGCCGCCGAGATGCGTGTTCGAGCGGCAAGGGGTTGCGACCGGAACGCTGGTCACGCCGGCGCTCTGCGGGCAGGGTGCGACCGGCTTGCCGGTGATGGTCCGGATTTTCGCTCCGACGAAATTGCCCATATCGCTGGTCATGACGAGCGCCGCGTTCTTCGCAGCCGCGACCTCGGCGGTCATTGAGTGCGGGCCCGCTGGCACCATGACCGCGCTCGCGCACGTGCCGGCGCCAGGTGCCTTCAGCTTCTGGTCGCCGATGTGGTCCCCGTGCACGTGCGTGAGCAACACCAAGTGGATGTTGCCCAAACGCAGATCGTCGGGACCGGTCACCGTCCGGCCCACGTCGTAGAGGATGCGAACGCCCGACGGGTCCTCGAACAGCGTCGCGCGGTCGTTCGCGCACAGCTCGCCCTCGTGCGAGCCGAGGGGCGTGATCTTGACGTTTTGAGCGAAGGCCGGAGAAACAGCCAGAGCGACAGCGAGCGTTGCGCCTGCAAATGCGGTCTTCATGCTTGTCTCATTTCCGAATTCATCGTTTCCGGAACAGGTAATTGGGATTCTGCGGCACCCGCTCGTAGCGGCCGGTCGCGGCGATCTCCCGCTTCAGGCGGCTGAGCCCGAAGGGGCTGCTGGCGCCGCAGCAAGTCGCGCATGATGGCAGTAGCGCCTGAGCGTGGCGATCATGAGGAGGCACAGTGTAGCCTTTTCGCACTGGCTGGTCCGGCCCCGACGCGAGCACGCGCCCCCGGCTCCGCGCCACGGCGCCGGGTTGATGAGCGTGCCTAAGTGATTGAACTTGACTTCCTTTTATTGAGGTCCCTCGACGGGTACGGTAGGCCTCGACGCCGCGGGCTAAACTCCGGAGGAACTCGCCTCCCTGATCAAGCTGGAAACCGTGATGTACGCCAAGCTGGTGAAGCAGATCGGCCTCGAGCCCCAAATAAGGGGTCAGACTTTGCACCTGCAGGTTGTGGAAGTTGGGCCAGCCGTCGAAGACGGTTAGAATGAAAAGTGCAGCAGGCTCGCAAACCAACAAGGAGAGGGACCCCATGCAACGACTCGCTAAGTTTCTGGTGGCAGCAGCGGCTGCGGCGTTCGCCTGCGCGGCGGCGGCGCAGCCCACCGTGAAGATGATGATCCCGGCCAATCCCGGCGGCGGCTGGGACCAGACCGGCCGCAACCTCGCCGCCGCGATGCAGAGCGCGAAGCTCGTCTCCGGCGTGCAGTTCGACAACAAGGGCGGCGCCGCCGGCACCATCGGCCTCGCGCAGTTCGTCAATTCGGCCAAGGGTGACCCGAACGCGGTGATGATCGGCGGCATGGTGATGGTCGGCGGCATCATCCTCAACAAGTCGCCGGTGAATCTCGGCCAGGTCACTCCGATCGCGCGGCTGACGAGCGAATGGGAGGTGATCGTCGTGCCCGCGAATTCGCCGCACAAGACGATGGGCGATCTAGTCAAGGCGTTGAAGGCGAGCCCGGGCAAGGTGTCCTGGGGCGGCGGCTCGGCTGGCGGCACCGACCATATCCTCGTCGGCCTGATCGCCAGGGAGGTCGGCGTCGATCCGGCGAAGATCAACTACGTGGCCTTCAAGGGCGGGGGCGAGGCGATCGCCGCGATCCTCGGCGGCCACGTCACCGCTGGCGTGTCGGGCATCGGCGAGTTCGCCGAGCAGATCAAGGCCGGCAAGATGCGGGCGCTGGCGCAATCGGCACCGACGACGGTCGACGGCATCCCATCGCTCAAGTCGCAGAAGATCAACGTCGAGCTCGGCAACTGGCGCGGCATTTTCGGCGCTCCGGGAATCAGCCAGGTGCAGCGCGACGCGCTGGTGAAGCTGGTGCGGGCGGCGACCGAGACGCCGTCGTGGAAGGCGACCCTCGAAAAGCTCGGATGGATGCCATACTTCCTCGGCGGCGATGACTACAAGAAGTTCATCGACGAGGACATCAAGCGCGTCACGGCCATCATCAATTCGCTCGGCCTGAAGAAGTAGCGCGCCCATGCGCCGCTCGCCGGCCGAGATCGCGCTGTCGCTCGGCGTCCTGACGCTCGGCGTCGGCGCGGCGGCGGTCACCGCTACCCTGCCCTCGGAGGGCGGCTATTCGGGAATCGGTCCCAACTTCATTCCCGGCGTGGTCGCGACCGGAATCATCCTGCTCGGGCTGTGGCTCGGGTTCGAGGCGTTCTCCGGCGGCTGGCGCAACGCGTCGCCGGACGACCCGAGCAGCCGCGGCGAGCATGCCTTCAATCGCGCCGCCTTCGGCTGGATTTCGGCGGGACTCTTCGCCCAGATGGCGCTGGTGGGCTCGGCAGGATTCGTGATCGCCGCGACGGCGCTCTTCGCCTGCGTCGCGCGCGGCTTCGGCAGCCGGCGCATCGCGCGCGATCTCGCAATCGGGATCGTGCTCGCCCTCGGCATCTACCTCTTCTTCGTCCAGCTGCTGAACGTCAGCCTGCCGGCCGGGTGGCTCGCGCCCCTGCTCGGCGGGGCCGGGATATAGGGAAAGCGCCACGGGGGAAGCGCCACGATGGAAACGCTGAACGCGCTCGCGGCGGGCTTCGGCGTTGCGCTGCAGCCGATTAATCTCCTGTGGGGGTTCATCGGCGTGACGCTTGGCACCTTCGTCGGCGTGCTGCCCGGCGTGGGACCCGCGCTGACGGTGGCGATGCTGCTGCCTCTCACCGTCAAGCTCGACCCGACCGGCGCGCTCATCATGTTCGCCGGCATCTACTACGGCGCGATGTTCGGCGGCTCGACCACCACGATCCTGTTGAACACGCCCGGGGAGTCGGCGTCGATCGCCACCGCCCTCGAGGGCAACAAGATGGCGAAAAACGGGCGCGCGGGGCCGGCGCTCGCGACGAGCGCGATCGGCTCGTTTATCGCCGGCTCGATCGCCACCCTCCTGCTCACGCTGCTCGCGCCGCTGATCGTGGACGTTGCGCTCAAGTTCGGCCCGGCCGAGTACTTCGCGCTTATGGTGTTCGCGTTCATCACCGTCTCCGCGGTGCTCGGCAGCTCGACGGTGCGCGGGCTGACGAGCCTCTTCCTCGGCCTGCTTCTCGGCCTGGTGGGGATCGACAGCCAGACCGGCGCGGCGCGCTTCGCCTTCGGCGTGCCGGAGCTGCTCGACGGGATCGACGTCGTAGTGCTGGCAGTCGGCCTGTTCGCGGTCGGCGAGGCGCTGTATGTCGCGGCCTACCAGAGCCGGCTCACGAAGATCCTCGAGAAGCTGTCGGGGTCGATCTGGATGTCGCCCGAGGACTGGCGCCGCTCCTGGCCCGCGTGGGTGCGCGCTACCGCAATCGGCTTCCCATTCGGCACCATCCCGGCGGGCGGCACCGAGATCCCCACGTTCCTGTCCTACGCCACGGAGAAAAAGCTCTCCAAGCATCCCGAGGAATTCGGCCAGGGAGCGATCGAGGGCGTGGCGGGCCCCGAGGCGGCGAACAACGCCGCGGCGACCGGTGTGCTCGTTCCCCTGCTCACGCTTGGGATTCCCACGTCGGCCACCGCCGCCATTCTGCTCGGCGCTTTCCAGAACTACGGCCTGCAGCCGGGGCCGCTGCTCTTCGATACGCAGGCGAACCTCGTCTGGGGGCTGATCGCGAGCCTGTACGTCGGCAACATCATCCTGCTGATCCTCAACCTGCCGCTGATCGGCATCTGGGTGAAGGTACTGCAGATCCCGAAGGACCTGCTGTACGCCGGCATCCTGGTGTTCGCCACGCTCGGCGCCTACAGCCTGCACCAGTCGTGGGTCGACCTGCTGACGCTGTACGTCTTCGGCCTGCTCGGCTTCGCCATGCGGCGCTGGGACATTCCCGTCGGCCCGGCGGTGATCGGGCTGATCCTCGGTCCGCTCGCCGAGACGCAGTTCCGCCGCGCGCTGTCGATCAGCCAGGGCGACCCGAGCGTGTTCTTCACGCAGCCGATCGCGGCCATCTTCCTCGCGATCACCGCTGCCTTGGTCGTCGTGCCGTTCATCGTGCGCCACTGGAAGCGCCTGCGCCGCTCGCGCGCCTAAAGGAATCCCCGTGCAACTGACCGGAATGCTGCACGGCTCGAAGCTGCTGCAGTTCGTCGACTTCCCGGCGGCCGAGGTGCTGGGGCCCGAGGCATCCGAGGACGAGATCAAGCGCCTCATCGAGCGCTGCGGGTCGGTGTTCGTCAAGCCGATCTTCAAGGGCGGGGTGGGCAAGAAGGGCAAGAGCGGCCTGATCGGCCGCGCCGCCGACCTCAAGACCGCGCTGCAGGAGAAGGAGCGCCTGTACTTCGTCGAGCACCGCGTCGGCAACGTCGTCTCCAAGGCGCAGGGCGTGACCTTCGAGGGCGCGGTGCAGGCCGAGCACGAGGTGTATTTCGCCATCGGCGACTCGACGCGCTTTCGCGCCCCCACCATCACGCTGACCCACATGGGCGGGGTCGCGATCGAGGAGCTCGACAAGAAGCATGTCGCCGAGGTGCCGTTCGAGGCGCTCACGGGACTGAAAGCCTTCGTCATCGCCAACGCGCTCACGGACCTCCGCGCACCGCGCGAGATCATCTCGCCGCTGGTGCAGAACCTGCCCAAGCTGTGGGAGTTGTTCCACCACTACGGCCTGACCACGCTCGAACTCAACCCGATTCGCATGAGCCCGGGCCGCGGCGGGCGGCTGGTGCCGGTCGCCTGCGACTTCAAGTGCGGCTTCGACCGCGACGACCCGCGCCACGAGCGGCTCGATCTGCCGCCGAGTCTCTTCGCCGGCGACTATTCCGATTTCGAGCACGAGATCAACCAGCTGCGCACCTACCAGGGCCAGAGCGACGTGTTCGTGATCAACCCGAAGGGGACGATCCTCGCACCCACCTTCGGCGGCGGAGCCAACTCGCTCGTCACCCAGGCGCTGGGCGACGACGCAATCATCTCCTCCGATTTCGGCGGCAACCCGCCCTACGGGAAGATGCACGACGTGGCGCGCATTTGCTTCAAGTACTGGCTGGCGCAGTCGAACGTGCTGTTCGTCATCGGCGGCAAGTCCAACAACACCGACATCTACGAGACCTTCCGCGCCATGGCCGACGCGCTGCGTGAGCATTTCGGCGGGCGTGGCGCAACGCCGCTCTTCGTCGTCATCGGGCGCGGCGGCCCCAACCTGGTGCGCGGCATGGGGGCGATGCGCGATACCGTCGAGGCGCTCGGCCTGCCCTACCGCTTCTTCGGCTTCGACTCGGCGATGAGCGAGGTGGTCAATTACGCGCTCGCCGCGGACCGCTGGATGAAGGCCGGCGGGCGCACGCAGGTCGCCAAGGCCATGGGTCTGCGGAGCTGACGTGTACCGGCGCGGCGTAGGGCCTTTCAAGTACTTCGTCGGCATCAGCTCGCTGGATGAAGTGGCGACGCGCGAGGACCGCGTGTGCGTGCTCAACATCCTCGGCGGCGAATCAAGTGAGGTGACGCCGGTAAGCCACGCCTATTCCGGCGGCAACGTGGTGTTCGGCACTTCGCCCGGACGGCAGGGGCAAAAGCTCAAGACCTCGACCGGGGACATTCCGGTCTACAACAGCGTGCGCGAGGGCCTGGATGCCGGCCATCGCTTCAACGTCGGCGTGGTCTACCTGCCGCCCTCCGGGGTGCGCGACGGCGTCGCCGAGCTTATTCGCGTCAATCCCGACCTGCGCAAGATCGTGATCATCACCGAGAAAGTAGCGGTGCACGACGCGCGCGAAATCCGGGCCATGGGCCAGCAGAGCGGCATCGACATCTTCGGCGCCAACTGCCTCGGCGTCGCCGACGCGTGGCAACGCGTGCGCATCGGCGGCGCGCTGGGCGGCGACGATCCGGCCGAAGCGCTGATCAAGGGCTCGGTCGCGATCTATTCGAATTCCGGCAACTTCACCACTACCATCGCCCAGTACCTCGCCGCCGCCGGCTGGGGAACGACGACGCTCGTCTCGAGCGGCAAGGACGTCTACATCCATTTCGCCGCGCGCGAGTTCGTGTTCGCGCTGGCGAACGACCGGCGCAGCAAGGCGGCGGTGATTTACGCGGAGCCGGGCGGCTACTACGAGTACGACCTCAACTTCACCAAGCCGGTCATCGCCTGCGTGGTCGGGCGGTGGAAGGCAAGGCTGACGCGCGCCGTCGGCCATGCCGGCGCCATGGGCGGCTCGGGGGACGACGCGCTCGCCAAGGAGCGCTGGTTCATGGAGAGCTTCGGCGTGGAGCGGCTCTTCACGCCGGAGGACCCTGCGTGTTCGCCGCGCGGCGCGGTGGTGACCAACATCGCGCACATCCCGGTTGCTCTCACCCGGGTGATGAGGCTGAACGGCATCGAGCCCGATTTCGCGCCGCGCGGCAGCCTCGCGCTCAAGCCCTGGTTCGGCGCCAACCACGGCGTAACGCTGCCGCCTGAGCTCGACCTGCCGGTGGTCGAAGCCGTAGCGCCCTACAACCAGCACATCGCGCAACTCAACCGCCAGGTCGGGCGCGCGTTCCCGCGCCAGTCGATGAAGGACACCTCCGGCGCCTCTGCAATGGACGCAAAAACGCAGGTCACGCAGGTGCACGGCGTGTCGATCCTGGAAGCGGCGAAGCGGTCGCTGGAATCGAATCTGTGCCACGCGTTGCTGCGCGAGCCGGGCGGCGCAAACGACAGCGCGCTCATGAACGTGGCCATCGCCGCCAGCGTCAACCTGCACGGCGACCCGATGCTCGGTGCCGCGCAGGCATCGCGCGAGGCAGGCAACGCGCCGAACGCGGTGCTCGCCGCCGCCTGCAGCATCTACGGGCCGAACCGGATCGCCGCCGCGCGCGAGGCGATCGACGTGCTGATCGAACTTTTCGTCCGCTGCGGCCTGGGAGACGCGCACGACGAGACGTTTGATCTCAAGAAGCTAAGGATCGAAGACAAGGAAAAAGCGAAGCTTCTCGCTGCCGGGCCGGATGCGAAGGCGCAGGCGATGCTTCAGGCTCTAGCGGCGCGCGGCGCGAAGTCCGTGTTCCTGCGTTTTCTGGGTGGCCTCGGCGGACCGCCGACCCACGCAGCGGTGCTCGCCGCGATCTGCGCCACCCTCGCCTGGGGACCGCTCACACGGAAGAGAATCTCACGCGAGACCGCGCGCGGCCTTCCGTGGTACCTGGGGCTGTGGGCAACGCTGATCGGTGCCTCGGTCGACGCCCCGCGGCACGAGCCCGGGCGCTTCTGCGGGGTGTCGGAGCGCGAATTGCTGGAGTCATGGTCGGTGACCGAGCTCGCCTACCTGACGCTGATCGGCGAGCGCGCCAAACCCGGGCAACTGTTCGCGTTCCAGGTATTGACGGGACTCCTGATCTCGAACGCAGTGGGCAGCATCTCGGCGCAGGGCAGCAAGGGCGCGGTGTCCGCCGACGGCCCAGAGACGCCGGGCCGCGTGCAGATCAACAAGGCCATGGCCGGGTTCCTCACACACACCGGCTACGCGCACGGCGGCGCCGGCTACGAAGGCATCATCTTCCTCGCCGAGCAGTTCCGCGAGTCGGGGCTGAAGGACCCGGCGAGCCCAGCGCACGGCCTCGATCTCAAGACGATGGCGCAGCGCTTCGCAGCGCAATACGGGCGGGAGAAAGTGCAGCTCAAGGAATCGGGCGCCGAGCGCCTGCGCGCCATCGCCGGCCTCAACCATCCGGTCTTCCGCGACAAGCCGGTGAATCAGGACCCGCGCGAAGCGTTCATCCACGAGCTGTTCGCGGGCCGCGGCGAGTACAACCTGTTTCACGAGTACTACCACGAGCTCGCGCGCGCGCTCTTCGAAGCCGAGGTCACCCGTAACGTCTTCTGCGTCAATATCGACGGCGTCATCGGCGCGCTGCTTCTAAAGATGCTGTGGCCGCGTTACCGCAGCGGCGATTTCTCCGAGCACGACTTGGAAATCGCCGCGTTCACCATCTTCCTCTACGGCCGGATGATCGGCTGCGCCGCCGAGATCGACGATCACATCAATCGCGGGCGCAACATGGATACCCGCACCCCGGCTACGCAATGCCACTACGTGGCCTGAGCGAAAACTGGATACTGAATAAAGCGTCGATACAGCCCGGGACAGCACTGACCCCGTCTGTTTTCAGGCGCCCTCTGCAGCCTCGGGATTCCACTGCCCCTTGCGCATGCGCGTGATCGTCACGCTCTTGAACATGTCCGCCTTCGCAAACGGGTCGCCGTCCGCAAAAGCGCCGGCCTCGGCACGGCTCCCCACGTTGACGATCAGCAGGCTGCCGATGACCTCCCCGCCATCGTCGGTCAGCGTCGCGCCCGAGACGACCAGGATGCTTTTCCGGCTGCGGAGGTAGTCGAGATGCGCCTGCAGGTGCTTTTCGCGCAGGGTGGCAAAGCGCGGGGCGGCCTCGCGAGAAATAGCCCAGAGCATGTTTACTCTCCTCCCGGACGTCGATCCCTAGCGGGCGAACGGAGCCCCATATCCCCACATATCGCACATCATCGCAGAACTAGGGCTCTGCCCCCATTTTCCCCAAGCAGGAATAGAATGTCGGCGGGATTCCGTCCCGCCATTGCGTAAGCAGATCGACCCCAGGGCTCAATGGCGCGCCCGATAGAGACGGAGCGTCTGGGGGTGCCTGTTTACGGAGACTCGCGATGCTCAATTTGAAACGACGATTGCACGACTCCACCGGCGGTCCGCCGACGTTTGTCGCGCCTTCAACCAGTATCGTCGGGACGATCTCCGGGCAGGGTGCCTTCGTGTGCTGTGGCACCATCGAGGGAGACTGCGACATCGACGGCTCACTCACGCTCGCCCTGGGCGGACGATGGAAAGGCACGATGAAAGCGACCGACGTCATCGTCGGCGGCACCGTCGAAGGCGACATAGTCGCGCGTCAGCGCATCGAGATTGGTGCTTCGGCTCGCGTTACGGGCAGTCTATCGGCGAAGTCAATCGCTGTGGCCGAGGGCGCCATCATCGATGGCGAGATCAAAGTCACGAGCGGCGAAGCGCCCGTCACGTTTCGCGAAAAGCGCCTGACCTAGGCGCACGCAATAAGGAGTCACTAGAAGTCAGCCCCTTCGAATCCCGGAGCGAAGTCCAGTCTGACCCCTAACGCCTGGCTAGAACGGGACCGAGCCGTTTACAGTCACGCGATGCATCAGGCGCCGCTGGCCGTCGCCATAGTCTCGCACGGCCAGGTGCTGGCACGTGCAGTTGTCCCACATGAGCAAGTCGCCGACGCGCCACCGGTGCCGGTACTGAAACCTCGAGTCGATCAGATGACGGTGCAGTTCGGATATGAGCGGCAGAGCCTCGCCCTCCGCCATCCCGTCGATGCCGGTGCACTCCCCTTCCGTAACGTAAATGCACTTGCGGCCGGTGACCGGGTGCGTGCGGAAGATCGGGTGCGCGACGGGCGGCGTTTTTTCCAGATGCTCCGGCGTGATCTCCCGGGTCAACCCCACCGCCGCCTTGCGCGCGTTCATCTTGGCGAGGTAGCTGTGCGTCGAACGCTTGCCAGCGAGCTGCGACCTGAGCTGCGGCGCAAGCGCGTCGTATGCCGCCGCCGCGCTCGTGAATAGGGTATCTCCCAGGACGGCCCCGTCGGCGGCGCGCGGAACTTCCATGGCGTAGAGGATCGAGCAGCGCGGCGGACAGGCGTACGCCGACATGTCCGTGTGCCAGGTGGTTCCCGCGTCGGCCAACCCGATGTAGCGGCCGTTATTCTTGATGTTCGAGACCAGCAGGACCTCGGGATGACCGGGCAGGCAAGCCTGCGTATTGACGTTGATCTCGACCTCGCCAAAGCGCCGGGCGAACGCGATCTGCTGCCCGACCGTGATTTTCTGGCTGCGAAAGAAGATCACACCGAAGTAATTGAACGCTTCCTCGATGCGCCTGAACGTCTCCGCATCAAGGTCCCGCGCAAGGTCCACACCGCGTAATTCGGCGCCCAGCGCCGCGCCCGTCGGCGCGATGCTCATGCTCCCGGAAATTTGCAGGTTAACCTGTCGCATCAGGATTCAGAAAGCCGAGCCTGCCCCCTTTGATCGGTTACTTCTTGTTTTCGGGCTGCTGCTTCGGTTGCGTCGGTTCAGGCGCTTTGTAGTCGCCGATGACGCCTTTCAGGGGACACGCTGAGAACGCCGGACACTTCACGCAGCCGACTGCCAGGGCGATGGGGCATAGGGTCATTTCGTTTCTCCTTCGTGTCTGCAAGTAAAGCGGCGTAGGACGCGGAAGCGGGTTGGAAAAATAGCGATAAATCCGATAAATAGGGCTGGGTTCACTTTATCTAAAATGTGAACCCCGCTCCAGTCCGATCACTGCGTCGCGTTGGTCCCGCCTGGCCACTACCGCTATCGGCCAACGACGATCAAAACACCGGATGCAATGGCGAGGACGGCCATCACAGTGCCCATTCCGGTGAAGCTGAAATTGAGCAGTGGTATCAGCCCGGTCAATATGAGCCAGACGGCCAATAACAACATCCCGATACTTGTTGTCAATTTCATTGGCGGACTCCTTTAATGGTAGCGACGAGATGCGGGTGACGATTGTACATAGAGCCGGTGGTCTGTCGAGCGAACGCCCACGCAACGTGCTCGCGCACGAGCGCTGAGGGATGGTCTCGGCGCGCATTGAGTGCGGCAAGCACAGGTTGTGAGGTGTGCGCGTTGCCTAAGCCGACCGCAAGGTTTCTAAGCCACCGCTCATACCCGACCCGGTGAATCGCGCTGCCCGCAAGCCGCTCGTGAAACTCCGCTTCGCTCCAGCCGAACAGCTCGACCAGGGTCGCATCGTCGAGGCCGTTCCGCACCGCGAAGTCCGGCTCGGCGCTCGGTGAGGCAAACTTGTTCCAGGGGCAGATGAGCTGGCAGTCGTCGCAACCGTACACGCGATTTCCGATCAGCGGCCGCAGTTCCTCTGGAATCGAGCCCTTGTGCTCGATCGTGAGGTAGGAAATGCAGCGCCGCGCATCGAGCTGGTAGGGCGCGATGATTGCTTGCGTCGGGCAAACGTCTATGCATTTCTGGCAGCTGCCGCAGTGGTCGCCCTGCGCCTTGTCCACCGGCAGCGGCAGGTCTGTGTAGATTTCACCCAGGAAAAAGTAGGAGCCCGCCTCGCGATTGAGCAACAGCGTGTGCTTGCCGCGCCATCCGAGGCCTGCTTTCCCCCCAAGCTCCACTTCCATCACCGGTGCGCTGTCGGTGAAAACCCGGTGGCGGAATTCGCCGACTTCCTGTCCGATGCGGTCAGCAAGCTTCTGCATCCGCCTGCGCATGAGCTTGTGGTAGTCGCGCCCGAGCGCGTAGCGCGAGATGAAGGCGCGCGTGCCGTCCTTCATCACCTCGTGGCTGTCGCGCGCGTTGGGCGGCGCGTAGTTCATGCGCGCGGCGATGACTCGCAGCGTGCCCGGGACGAGATCCCCGGGACGCGTCCGCTTCGTCCCGTGGCGAGCCATGTAGTCCATCTCGCCGTGAAAGCCCTTGCCGAGCCAGTCGAGGAGGCGCGATTCTGCCTCGCCCAGCTCGGAATCGGCGATGCCGATCTGCTGAAACCCCAGCTCCGCACCCCAACGCTTGATTTGACGCGCGAGACTCGCGTAGCCGGTCTGGGTGAATTCCTGTCGGAAGGTGTTTCTCATGTCACCCCGATCCCGATCGTCTGCGCAAACCAGATGAAAAACAGCGCGAAGACGGCGCCGCTAACGCCGAGGCACACCGCGAGAATCTGGATTACCTGTCCGCGAGTCGTCGCGCTGCTGCCGTCGATCACCGGCGTGTCACGAATGACGCGAAATCCGGGCGGCGGGAATCGCTGCGCCCGCAGCACCCTTGCCCCAAGGAGCCAGACATACAAAGAGAGAGCGATCAGCGGTGCGCACAGGATGAGAACAGCCGCGAAAAGCGCGAACCTGGCGCGTCTCGCAGTTTCCGCCGGCTCCGAAATTAGCCACTCGCGGAACGGCTCGCGGAAGTGCTCGAAGCCGGAAATCAGCAACCCGCCGATCGCCGCTGCACAGATGACGATCAGTAGTGCTTGCCGCCGCGCAGCGGGATCGGCTTTCTGGATTTCGCCCATTCTGGATTCCCGCTTTCGAGGGAATGACGACCGATTACTGTTGCTTGGCCACCTGCGGCAGGGCCTTGATGTCCATTGCCCATTGGAGTGCCGAGCGGCACCATAGCTGCTTACTCGGGCGCAACTCGGCGCGCTGGCGTATCGTCCCGAAGCGAAGGCCATAGACCTGCTGGTCGGTGGGTGTGGTTGAATAGATCGGAGTACCGCACTCCGGACAGAAGCCCTGCATGCGCTTGTTCCCGCTCTCGGCCGTTTTGATGTAGGTCTTCACCGTCCCGCTCAACTTGAATCCTGCCTTGGGGGCGGGCACCACCACCCGATATGCCGAACCCGTCAGGTTCTGGCAATCCGTGCAGTGGCAGATCGAGACCTTTTCTGGATCGATCTCCGCAGTAAAGGTGACTTTGCCGCAGTGACAGCTCCCATCAATCTTCATCTCACGCCTCGCTCGGTATAGGAAGCATTGCTACGACCTGGTACCACTCCGCGCTCATTGGGCGCACCCCTCCTCAGGCAAGAGAGGGATGCATCGAAACCCCGATCCGCCCTCCGCCTTTCGTTTCCATGATAATGCGCCGATGCCATTGATATCTCGATATCTTCCGGCGGAGGCCGAGACCCTGGGGCTGGGCACCGAGCTGGCCCCCCACCTCGAGCCCGGCCTCGTGATCTACCTCTCCGGCGAGTTGGGGGCGGGGAAAACCACCCTTGCACGCGGCATCCTCCGGGGGCTCGGCTACAAGGAACGGGTGAAAAGCCCTTCGTTTGCCCTGGTTGAACCTTATAAGCTTTCTAGGTTATACTTGTATCACTTTGATTTTTATCGGTTCACAGACCCACGGGAACTAGGTGAAGCCGGTTTCAGGGAGCACTTCAATCCCGAATCGGTTTGCCTCGTGGAGTGGCCGGAAAATGCGACGGGGGTGGTGCCCCCGGCCGACATAAGAATCGTACTGAAGGTTGCTGGGTCGGGGAGGCAACTGGAGATCGACGCCGACACGGAGGCTGGCAGGCGTTGTTTGAAGCACTTGAAACGTTAGGTATTTCCCGCGGCCGCGCACTGGCACGGCCGTCCCACCTTCTCGCACTCGTTTTCCTCGCTCTAGCTATCCAGGCCGGCCTGACCGCCCCGGCCGTGGCGCAATCCGGAACCCCGATCGTTGCGGCGCGCACTTGGCCAGCGCCCGATTACACGCGGATCACTCTCGAGAGCCAGGAGCAGCTCACGTACACCGTGCTGAACCTGAAGGATCCCGAGCGCCTGGCGGTGGATCTCGAGGGGATCGAGGTCACCGAGGCGCTGACCGGCCTGACGGAAAAGATCAGTCCCAGTGACCCGTATATCAAGGGCATGCGCATCGGGCGCTTCAAGCCCGGGGTCGTGCGGCTGGTTTTCGACCTGAAGAGCGAGATCAAGCCCCAGGTCTTTACGCTGGCCCCGGTTGGCGATTACGGCCACCGCCTGGTGATCGACGTCTATCCCCTCGAGCCTCTCGATCCCCTGCTCGTATTTCTGGACAAGCTGCAGGCGCAGGGAGAAGACGCGGCACCCTCAGCCGGCGCCGATTCCACGCGCCGGGCACCCGCCGGGCGGCAGGCGCCCCGGAGGCCCGACGCCGCGCGTCTCATCATCGTCGTGCTCGATCCCGGTCACGGCGGAGAGGATCCGGGCGCGCTGGGGCGCCGCGGCACCCACGAGAAGAACGTGACGCTCGCCATCGCGCAGAAGCTCAAGGCGCGCATCGACCGGGAGCCCAACATGCGCGCGGTGCTCACGCGCGACAGCGACTATTACCTGCCGCTGCAGACGCGCGTGGATAAGGCGCAGCGGGTGCGTGCCGATCTCTTCGTCTCGATCCATGCCGATGCGTTCATCCGCCCGCATGCGCGCGGGGCATCGGTCTTCGCGCTCTCGGAGAAGGGCGCGACCTCGGCCGCGGCGAGCTGGCTCGCCAACCGCGAGAACGCCGCCGACCTGATCGGGGGCGTGAATCTCCAGGGCAAGGATCGCTATCTCAAGATGACGCTTGCCGACCTGTCACTCACGGCGCAGATCAACGACAGCTTGAAGGCCGGGCGGGCGGTGCTGGCCGAGCTCGGCGGCATCAACGACCTGCACAAGGCGGACGTCGAGCAGGCCGGCTTCGCAGTGCTGAAGGCGCCCGACATCCCCTCGATCCTGGTGGAGACCGCCTTCATCAGCAATCCCGTGGAGGAGCTGAGGCTGAGGAGCACCGCCTACCAGAACAAGGTTGCCGAGGCGATTTTCAACGGCATCAAGCGCTATTTCGCGAAGAACCCGCCGCTGGCGAGGGACAGGATCGCTTTGCTTCGTTGATAGGTGATGGGTAATAACAGAAAAACTTGTGTCGTCCCCGTGAAGACGGGGATCCAGGGGGTAACCGAACTTCCTGGATGCCCGATTTCGCGGGCATGACAAACTTGAGCCCGCTCCGACTCTTTCCAGCAGCTCTCGGCCTTTCCCTTTTCCTCGCAGCATCCCCCGCGCCCGCGGATGTCCAGGGACGCGTGGTATCGGTGCACGACGGCGACACCCTGACGGTGCTGATTGAGAGCCGTTCGGTACGCGTGCGGCTGACCGACATCGACGCGCCCGAGCTGCGCCAGCCGTTCGGCACGCGCTCCCGCCAATCGCTTTCCAGTCTCTGCTTCGGGAAGGTGGCGTCGCTCGATGTGCGCGGCCAAGACCGCTATAACCGGACCCTGGCCCGAGTCACTTGCAGCGGCACGGATGCAAACGCCGAGCAGGTGCGGCGGGGCTACGCGTGGACTTTCACTCGCTATGCCAGAACGGATTCCCCCCTGTTCGCCATCGAGCACGAGGCGCGCGCCGCCCACCGCGGTCTGTGGCAGGATCCCGCGCCGGTCGCGCCCTGGGAATGGCGGAACAGAGTCCGGCAGTCCTCGCGCTCTAGCTTCCTGGGCGCAGGTTCCTGATTGTCCCCTTGGTGACGCCCCTGCTCCTCCCCTCGCGGGGGAGAATCGGGGTGGGGGATGCTAAGCTAGCCGCATTTGTCGCTCAACGAGGTGCCCAATTGAAATCCCTGACCATGCTGCTCGCGGCATTGGCCGCCACGCCGTTTCTTTCCACTCCACCCGCGGAAGCGGCGGAGCGCTATCCCGCGCGGCCGGTGCGCTTTGTCGTGCCCTATGCGCCCGGTGGCGGATCGGACACTACCGCCCGGGTGATCGGACAGAAACTTGCCGAGCGGCTTGGCCAGACTTTCGTAATCGACACCCGGCCCGGCGCCGCGAGCAGAATTGGTACCGAGATCGTCGCCAAGGCCGCCGGAGACGGCTACACGCTGATTCTCGCGGATGTCCCCCACGCGATCAACGCGGTGATCTTTGCGAAACCGCCGTACGACGCGGTCAAGGACTTCTCGCCAATCATGCGCATCGCCACCGCGCCCCAGGTGCTGGTCGCCCATCCGACGTTCAATGCCAGCTCGCTAAGGGAGCTGATCGCGATGCCACGCGCGCAGACCGAGAGACTCGCGCTGGGCACGAGCGGCCAGGGAAGCTCTCCGCACATGAGCTACGAGTTGCTACGGATCAAGACCGGGCTCGTGCTGAACCACGTGCCGTACAAGGGCGGAGGGCCCGCGATCGCCGACGTCGTTGCGGGCCAGATCCCGCTAGCGTTCAACGCCTCGCCGCCGATTGTTCCGCACATCAAGGCCAGCCGCATCAAGGGGCTGGGAATGACTGCCGCGACGCGCCACCCTCTGCTGCCGGGCGTGCCAACGTTCGTCGAGTCGGGCGTGCAGGATTTCGTCGTCGCGCACTGGTACGGGGTGCTGGCTTCCGGCGGCACCCCGCCGGCCGTCGTGAAACTGTTGCACCAAGAAATTGCCCGCACGCTGGCGCTCCCGGACGTCAAGGAGCGCTTTTCAAACCTTGCGCTCGATATCGCGCCGCTCGGTCCAGACGACTTCCGCAGGCTGATCGAGTCCGATGTCAAGCGCTGGAAGGACGTTGTCTCGAAATCCGGGATCAAGCTCAACTGATCCCGCATGAGCTACCTCGTCTGCATTGAGACCGGCGCCGGCAAGCGCCTCGACGCAAACGCACCGCATAGCGCCGACCCCGCCGAAGCGCTGCGTGCCCGCTACGACCTCGAGCGTATCCGGCGCGACGTCACGCAGGAATCAATCGCACGCGGCCCGTCGAGCCTCTGGCGCTACGCCCCGCTGCTGCCGGTCGCGCATCCGGAGCAGGCGGTGTCATTCGGCGAAGGCTGGACTCCCCTCTTGCAGGCGCCTCGACTCGCGCGCGCCCTGGGCATGAAGCGGCTCGTCGTCAAGGATGAAGCGCGCAACCCGAGTGGCACCTTCAAGGACCGCGGCGCTGCGGTGGCGGTGTCCCGCTACGTCGAGCTCGGTGTGAAAACAGTTGCCCATAACAGTTCCGGCAATGCCGGCGGCTCATGGAGCCTGTACGCGGCGCGCGCCGGCATCACGTGCGTCAACATCCTGCCGACCGACGCGCAGCCGGCAAGCCGGCAGCATTGCCGGGCAAGCGGGCAGCCCACCTTCCTGCTGGAAAACTGGCATGACGGCGGGCGGCTGGTCGCGGAAGGGTGCGAAAAGCATGGCTGGCTCAACATTTGCACCCTGCGCGAGCCGTACCGCCTCGAAGGCAAGAAAACCATGGGGCTCGAGATCGCCGAGCAGCTAGGTTGGCGCATGCCTGGCGCGATCGTGTACCCGATGGGCGGCGGCCTGGGCGCGATCGCGATCTGGAAAGCGTTCGACGAGTTGCTGCAGCTGGGCTGGATCAAAGGCAGCTTGCCGCGCCTCTACGTCACCCAGTACGAGGGCTGCGCGCCGGTGGTGAAGGCCTACGACGAGGGCCGCGACCAATGCACCACGTGGGGCAGGATCGATATCCCTCCCGGCGGACTCAAGTCACCCAATCCACCGGGCGGGCGCGCGGTGCTGAAGCTGATACGCGAGCATGGCGGCGGCGCGATCTCCGTGACGACTCAGGAGGCACTCGCCGCGGTGGACGAGATGGCGCGCGAGGAAGGACTGTTCGCGTGCCCGGAAAGCGCAACCACGCTCGTGGGCTTGAGAAAAGCGCTCGCGCGCCGCTGGATCGGGACTGACGAGGAAGTCGTTCTGATCAGCACCGGCTCCGGATTGAAATCGATCCCGACGCTTGGCGCGCCAAGCTTTCCGACAGTGGCGACCGGCGCTGAACTCCGAATCTAGTGCGCTAGTCAGGCCTTCAGGGCGGCGAGCACCTCGTCCAGCATCTTCTTTGCATCGCCGAAGAGCATGCGGTTGTTGTCCTTGTAGAAGAGCGGGTTGTCGACGCCCGCGTAGCCGGAGGCCATGCTGCGCTTCATCATGATGGAGGTTTTTGCCTTCCATACTTCCAGCACCGGCATGCCGGCGATCGGGCTCGCCGGATCTTCCTGCGCCGAGGGATTCACGATGTCGTTGGCGCCGATCACCATCGACACGTCGGTGTCCGGAAAATCCGGGTTGATCTCGTCCATCTCGAGCACGATGTCGTAGGGCACCTTCGCCTCGGCAAGCAGGACGTTCATGTGGCCCGGCATCCGGCCAGCCACGGGATGGATGCCGAAGCGCACGTTGATGCCTTTGTCGCGCAGGTACTTGGTGATTTCGAATACCGAGTGCTGGGCCTGCGCCACCGCCATCCCGTAGCCCGGCACGATGACGACGTTGCTCGCCCCGCGCAGCAGCTCCGCCGTCTCCACGGCGCTGATCGGAGTAACCTCGCCTGCGGGCTGTGCGCCGCTCGCTGCCGCTGCCCCCTCCCCGGTGCCGAAGCCGCCCGCGATCACGCTGAGGAAGTGGCGGTTCATCGCGCGGCACATGATGTAGGAGAGAATCGCACCGCTCGAGCCCACCAGAGCCCCGGTCACGATCAGGAGGTCGTTCGACAGCATGAAGCCGGTCGCCGCCGCCGCCCAGCCCGAGTAGCTGTTCAGCATCGAGATCACCACCGGCATGTCCGCGCCGCCGATCGCCATCACCATGTGGATGCCGAACAGAAGCGCGATCACCGTCATGACGATGAGCGGCGTCATGCCATCGGCCATGGAATGGGAGTTGATGAAGCGCCAGCCGAACCAGATCACCAAGATCAGGCCGATCAGGTTGATCCAGTGGCGCGCGGGCAGCAGCATCGGTTTGCCGCTGATCTTGGCGGAAAGCTTGCCGAATGCGATTACCGAGCCCGAGAATGTCACCGCGCCGATCAGCACGCCGATGTAGATCTCCAGCTCGTGGATAGTCTTCTCCGCACCCTTGAAGTGGGAAGAGGCCGCGGGATCGATGTAGTTGGCGAAGCCGACCATCACCGCCGCGATGCCGACGAGGCTATGCATCAGCGCGACCAGCTCCGGCATCTGCGTCATCCTGACGACGCGCGCGGCGTAGAGCCCGATCGCTGCGCCCACCACCATCGCGCCGAGGATCCACGGATAGCCAGCGGCCGTGACGTTCGGCCCGAGCACGGTCGCGAGCACCGCGATCGTCATGCCGATCATGCCGTACAGGTTCCCGCGCCGCGAGGTCTCGGGGTTCGAGAGCCCGCCGAGGCTGAGAATGAAAAGGATGGTCGCGCCGATGTAGGAGGCTGTGGCCAGGGTCGTGGACATGGCTCGCCCCTACTTGCGGAACATCTCGAGCATGCGCCGGGTCACCGCGAAGCCGCCGAACATGTTGATGGCGACGAGCGCAATGCTGACCACTGCCAGGCCGAGGATCCAGCCGACGGGCCGGTCGGCCGCCTCGGCGACCGGCGGCGCCACCTGCACCAGCGCGCCGATGGCGATGATGCTGCTGATGGCGTTGGTGACGCTCATCAATGGCGTGTGCAGCGCGGGCGTGACATTCCAGATCACCATGTAGCCCACGAAGCAGGCCAGCACGAACACCGTGAAGTGGCCGAGAAACGCCGGCGGCGCGTAGGCGCCGATGAACCAGAAGGCCGCCGCGGCGGCGAGGAAGAAGATCGCCGAGGCTTTGAGCGGCATCGGCGCGCCCCCGGCGCCGTGACCGTGCGCCCTGGCCGGCGCGGGCACGGCGGGTTTTTTCGCCGCCGCAGCAGCAGGGGCCGCGGACAGCTTCGGCGCGGGCGGCGGCCAGGTGACCTTGCCCTCCTTCACCACCGTGGTGCCGCGGATCACCTCGTCTTCCATGTTGACGTCGATGACGCCGTCCTTGTTCTTGCACAGCTCCTCCGTGAGGCGCAGGAGGTTCGTCGCGTAGAGCGTGCTCGACTGGCGGGCGAGACGGCTCGGGAGATCGGTGTAGCCGATGATCGTGACGCCGTGTTTCACGACCACCTTGTTCGGCTCGGTCAGCTCGCAGTTTCCGCCCTGCTCCGAGGCGAGATCGACGATGACGCTGCCGGGGCTCATCGAGCGCACCATCTCCGCGGTGATCAGCTTGGGCGCCGGCCGGCCCGGGATGAGCGCGGTGGTGATGATGATGTCCACCTCCTTCGCCTGCCTG
>DATICE010000175.1:0-21230 GCA_035456985.1 Burkholderiales bacterium
GCTGCTCCGCGCCTGCTGCGGCGGGGCGAGCCTGCCGGAGGTCGGCGATCCCGTCGTCGGTGCGCACCTCCACCAGGATGACGCTCGAGTCCTTCAGCTCCTCGTGCGCCGTCCATAGCGTGTGCTTGAGCGGCACCGAGATGGTATGAGTCTTCACCTCCGCGATCCTGCTCATTCATCCCCTCCCATTACTCTAAGCGACACGAAATTCTATCCGCCCGTGATCTCGCCGGGCCTGGCCTGGGCGCCGGGAATAGGTGCGGGAGCGTCAATGAGTTACGTGGCAGAGCGGCAAAGCTATTTGGGCTAGGGCTTGCCCTCGGGATGCAGCAGCCTGTAGTCCGCCGGGTCAGGCGGACACCAGGTAAATCCGCACTCGAGCAGCGCATCCCCCGCATTCACTATCGTGATTGCGACCACGAGCCAGACCGCGGCTCGCTCAAAAACACCTGTGTGCGGCCGGGCTGCCCGCAAGTCGAATTGCCCCTCGAAGAGAAGGACCCCGGCACATGCAGCGATTGCCGCGACGAAGCAGATGAAGGCCCACGTATATAAGTGGTAGCCCAGCACCGCGGACCCGAAGCCGACGTCTCCCGGCTCGATATGCAGAAGCACCTGGCGCGCGGCAATGAACGCCCCGACCAGAGCCGCAACAATCGCCAGCGCGTAATGGGCAGGCCGCGGGCCATGGCACACGGTCAGGATGGGCCCAACCGCCAGCGCGCAGAACGCAACCCGCTGCAGCAGGCAAAGCGGGCAAGGAAGCTCCCCGAGCGCAAACTGGTAGAAAAACGCTTCGAGCAATACCGCACAGATGGCGTAAAGACCCACTGCATTCAAACGGACGGCAAGCTGCGGGCTCATCGCCAATCTCCGATCGTCTAGAACGAGAGCGGCAATCGGCCCGTCGCGTGATGAAAATAGAGCGCGATGGTAAGCACTATCGCGATCCCGAACAGCACGTACGCCGGGCGCGCGTCGCGTCGCGCAGCAACGAGCATCGTTGCGGCCAGGAGAAGAAAGATCACGGCGAAATTCATGTCATCGCTCTTCCACAATGTGCTGCGCCGCAGGCTTGTATTGAGGTATAGGCGTAATGCCGGCGCGCATCGCGTCCTCGAGAGCACTTCCACTGACGTAGCCATCATAACGAGTGGCCGCGGCGTGGTCAGCGGGCATCCGGCTTCCTCTCAAGCCCCTCCCGTCGCACGCGATATCGGTTTCCATGACCTCGATGTGCCCGTGCACGTTTTCAAAGGCCTCCTTCTTTGAACTGTCCTCTGCCTCCTCCAGCCGCTGCTCGCCCTCCTCTCGAATCGTTACGATACACGAATCGCGTCAGCGTCTCGTTGGCAAAGCGATCGGAAACTCAACTCGCCCGTGATCTCCCCGGGCCAGGCCTGGGCGCCGTGAGTTCAAACCGGCGTCTTCCCTCAAATGCCTGGGCAGCCGCTTGCGCAACATCGGCCACAGGCGTGTGACAGAATCGCCCGAAAGGATGGCAGGATAGAATTGCAGGGCCATGGAAGCAGTATCGCGAACATAGCCGTCGGGCACCGATGCGCGGCTCAGAGATCTTGCACCGTGTGCGTACCGCCGCCTCGCTCACGCAGCCGAGGCAGCTCGCCTTGCGTGGCTTCCGCTGCCCGATGTGCGGGCCGAGCTTGATGGTGCGTCTATCGGCGTCGGACATCGGCGTGCGCTGCGTACGCTGCGCAGCAAGTGCCATGACGCTGTCACTCGCCTGCGCGCTCAAGGAATTGCGGCCCGACCTCGGTAACAAGGACGTGTATGAGCTTTCCTCGCGCGGCCCGTTGTTCGAGTTCCTGCGCCGCGAAGTACCACGGCTCACTTTCTCCGAGTATTTCGACGACGTCGAGCCCGGCGCCTGGCGCAGAAGCGTTCAATGCCAGGACGTGCAGCGCCTTACGTTCGACGACGCGTCATTCGACGTCGTCACCTCGACCGGAGTGTTCGAGCACGTGGCCGACGACGCACGCGGCTTTCGCGAGGTCCGGCGCGTGTTGCGCCCCGGCGGAATCTTGGTTTTCACTGTTCCACTGTCCGACGCGGATGCGACGGTGGAGCGTGCGCGACTGCGAAACGGCGTCGTCGAGCACCTGCTTCCGCCCGAATACCACGGCGATCGCATTCGCGGGCATGGTCGTGTGCTAGCGTATCGCAACTATGGCCGCGACATTACCGGCCGACTGCGCGTTTGCGGTTTCGGCAGCGCGGAAATCGACTGGCGATTCAGGACAGCCTTCCTCGGTCAGGGCAGCGGGGTAGTGGTGGCGCGAATCTAGCGCGGTGGCCGCGTCGCGGCGGATGCGCATCTACGTCACCGGCGCTGGCTCGCCCTAGCGCGACGATTTCATCGCGCTGCTCCGGCACCATAGACGTCATGCCTGCGATCAGGATTCCGAGTCTGCCGAAATTGGCAAAGCCGAAGGCGCTCTGATGGGCGAGCATTCAACTCCGCCGCCAGATCGTGCCGCCGGCCGTGTCCTCCAGTGCGATGCCCGCATCGAGCAGCTCCTTGCGGATGCGGTCGGCCTCGGCAAACTTGCGGGCTTTGCGCGCTGCGGCGCGTTCGGCAATGAGCGCCTCGATGCGCTGCGGCGTCAACCCCTCGCCGGCCGGCAGTGCCTGCAGGAACTGCTCCGGCTTGCGCTGGAGCAATCCGAGGATTCCGGCCAGGGACTTGAGCAGCGCCGCGTCCCTGGCCGAGCGGGTCTTGTTCAGCTCGTTGGCGAGATCGAACAGCACCGCGACCGCCTCCGGCGTGTTGAAGTCGTCGTCCATCGCCTCGCGGAAGCGCTTCGCGTGCGGCTCGTTCCAGTCGACCGGACCCGCCGCCGCGTCGACTCCCTTCAGCGCCGTGTAGAGCCGGGTCAGCGCATGCTTCGCGTCGTCCAGGTTCTGGTCGGAATAGTTGACCGGGCTGCGATAGTGCGCGCGAACGATGAAGAAACGGATCACCTCGGGATCGTATTTCGCGCGCACTTCGCGCACGGTGAAGAAGTTGCCGAGCGATTTCGACATCTTCTCGTTGTCCACGCGCACGAATCCGTTGTGCATCCAGTAATTGACGAAGGGCTCCCGGTTCGCGCCCTCGGACTGCGCGATCTCGTTCTCGTGGTGCGGGAACTGCAGGTCCTGTCCGCCGCCGTGGATGTCGAAATGTGTACCGAGCAGCGCGCTCGACATCACCGAGCACTCGATGTGCCAGCCGGGACGCCCCTTGCCCCATTCCGATTCCCAGTACGGCTCGCCCTCCTTCGCCTTCTTCCACAGCACGAAGTCGAGGGGGTCCTGCTTGCCGGGCAGGACGTCGACGCGCTCGCCGGCGCGCAGGTCATCGAGCGACTTGCCGGAGAGCTTCCCGTACTCGGGGAACTTGCGCACGGCGAAATTGACGTCGCCGTTCGCGGCGCGGTAGGCGAGGCCCCGCTGCTCGAGGGCAGCGATCATCTTCTGCATGCCCGCGACATGCTCTGTGGCCCGCGGCTCAAAGTCGGGCTTTTGAACCCCGAGCGCGGCGCTGTCCTCGTCCATCGCCGCAATGAAGCGCGCGGTGAGCGCGTCGATCGGCTCGCCGTTGTCCTGCGCGCGCCTGATGATCTTGTCGTCGATATCCGTGATGTTCCGCACGTAGGTCACGTCGTAGCCCGACGCCCGCAGCCAGCGCTGCACCACGTCGAACGCCACCAGCATGCGCGCGCCCCCCATGTGGATGTGGTCGTAGACCGTCATGCCGCAGACGTACATGCGGACGCGGCCGGCAACCAGCGGGACGAAGTCCTGCTTTTCGCGAGTGAGGGTGTTGTAGATTTTCAGCATGCTCCTGCCCGTCGCGCGCTCGCGCCCGCTTGCGAGCCGCCCTCCCCCCGACCAAGGCTATCCGCCGCGACAGCAGGCCACTGCCGGCAGGGACGCAAAATTATGCAGTTTGAATTGCCCGGGGTTCTTGGTAAAATTTCTAGGATTATGTCACTAACCCACTGAAATTCGGGGAAAGTATAGCACGATGCTCCGCCCCGCCTTACGCTTCGCCGGGATCGTCGGGACTGTCGCCGCCGTCCTGCTCACCCCGGTTCCAGCGGTGGCTCAACGCGACGCGCTGCAGGAAGCAAATCAGCTGTTCAAGCAGGGCCAGTACGACCGCGCGCTCGAGCGCGTGGAGGCCCATCTCAAGGCTAATCCCCGGGATGCGCGCGGGCGCTTCCTCAGGGGAATCATATTCGCGGAGCAGCGCAAGCCGAACGAAGCAATCAAGGTATTCACGGAGTTGACTCAGGATTTCCCGGAGTTGCCGGAGCCCTACAACAATCTTGCGGTACTCTACGCGTCGCAGGGCCAGTACGAAAAGGCGCGTTCCGCGCTCGAGATGGCGATCCGCACGCATCCGAGCTACGCCACCGCGCACGAGAACCTCGGGGACATCTACGCCAAGATGGCGAGCCAGGCCTACGACAAGGCGCTGCAGCTCGACAAGGCCAATGCCCCGCTCCAGACCAAGCTCAACCTGATCAAGGATATCTTCGTAGGCAGCACACGCCCGCCGAAGCCCGAAGGCGCCAAGCCGGAGGCAGAGAAGGTCGCCGTCGCAGCCCCCGTGCAGAAACCACCGGCGCCGGTCACGCAGTCTCAGGGCGCGGCGCCCGCTCCGGTGGCAACCAAACCCGCCCCGGTGGCAACCAAACCCGCCCTGGTGGCAACCAAGCCCGCTTCGGCCAAACCCCAGGCCAAGCCCGCCACCAAGCCATCCGGCAATCCCGAGGAAGTGTTGATCGCGGTCAATCTGTGGGCAAAGGCGTGGTCGGAAAACGATGTCGGCGGCTATCTCGCGCATTACGCCTCCGATTTCAAGACGCCTAATGGCGAGCCGCGCGCGAGCTGGGAAGCCCAACGCAAGGCGCGCATCGCCAAGCCGCGCGAAATCCAGGTCGACGTCGAATCGCCCAAGGTCGTGTTCAACGACAACGGCCGGGTGACGGTGACCTTTCGCCAGCATTACCGGTCGGATACCCTCAATATCACCAGCAACAAGACGCTGGTGATGGTCAAGTCGGGAGACCGGTGGCTGATTCAGATCGAGAAGGTCGGCAGTTGAATCCGTTGGACCTGCGCGGCTCGCGCCCGCTTCGCTATGCGTTTACAGCGCTGCTGCTGGTCGCGGTTGGCGCCTGCGCGCTGGTCATGAACGGCCGCTCGGGCCAGGCGGTGTCCGCGCCGGCCGCGGTTTCCGTCCCGTCGCTCAAGTCGCAGGACGCGGCGAGCGGTCCCGAGGCGCTGCTGTCGAGGACATTGCATGAGGTCGGCAACCACCGGCTCGACGCCGCCGCGTCCGAGATCGACAAGGCCATCCGGGACTATCCCAATTTCCGGCTCGCGTACCTGATCAAGGGCGATCTCCTGCTCGCCCGCGCGCGCCCGCTCACGACGGTCGGCAACGCATCGGGCGCGCCGCTCGACCGGCTGGAGGAACTGCGCGCGGAAGCGCGCGCGCGGCTCGCGCGCATCCAGCAGGAACGACCGGTCGGCCTCGTGCCACGCTACGTGGTGCAGATGCATCCGGAGCAGCGGCACGTTCTGTTGGTGGACACGGCCCGGTCCACGCTCTATGTGTTCGAGAACCGCGGTGGCGAGCCGCGCTACGTCACGGACTACTACGTCAGCATCGGCAAGAACGGGATCAACAAGTTCCGCGAAGGCGACAACAAGACGCCGCTCGGCGTCTATCACGTGACAGGCCGCCTTTCGCGCGAGAAGCTGAGCGCGGATTACGGCAGACTTGCCGAGCAATACGGCATCGGCGCGCTGCCGATCAGCTATCCCAACGAATGGGACCGCCGCGAAGGCCGCAACGGCCACGGCATCTGGCTGCATGGAGTGCCCTTCGATACCTACAGCCGGCCGCCGCTCGCGAGCAACGGCTGCATCGCGCTCACCAACGAGGATTTCACGGCGATCTCCCGGGAGGTGCAGATTGGGCTCACGCCGGTGATCATCGCAAACGGCGTCGACTGGGTGGCGTCCAGGGCCAGCGCGGCCTTGCGCGAGGAGCTCGCGCAGCGGGTCGAGAGTTGGCGCCGCGGCTGGGAGAGCCGCGATACGGACAACTACCTCACCCACTACGCGGCCGGCTTCTCCGACGGGCGGATGAATCTCGCGCGGTGGTCCGCGCAAAAGCACAAGGTCAATGCCCGCAAGTCCTGGATCCGGGTCAAGCTCGACCGCGTGAGCATGTACCTGCACCCGGGACGGGACGACCTGGTGGTGGTGACGTTCGACCAGGATTACGCGAGCAGCAACCTCGCCAAGAAGATGCGCAAGCGCCAGTACTGGATCCGGGAAGATGGTGTCTGGCGCATCCTGCACGAAGGCGCTGCTTGAGACTCGTGACCGGTGACCAGTGAGCGGTGACCGGATTACTCGCTGCATTTCCCTGTACGGCACCATGACGAGAGTCCTCGTATTCGCCGCCGCCGTGCTCGCGTCGTTCGCGGCCGGCGCTGCCAATCCGCAAGTCGAAATCAAGACCAGCTTGGGCACGGTAGTGATCGAGCTCTACCGCGACAAGGCGCCGCTCACCGTCGACAATTTCCTGCAGTACGTGAAGGATCGCCACTACGACGGAACCCTATTCCACCGGGTCATCCCCGGGTTCATGATCCAGGGCGGCGGCTACGGTCCCGGTTTCAGCGAGAAGCCGGCGCGCAAGCCGGTGCGCAACGAAGCTGGCAACGGCCTCAGGAACGAAGTGGGGACTATCGCGATGGCGCGCACGTCCGACCCGCATTCCGCGACCGCCCAGTTCTTCATCAACGTCGCGGACAACGAGTTTCTCAACTTCCGGTTTCCCACCCAGGAGGGCTACGGCTACTGCGTGTTCGGGAAGGTGGTTAAGGGCATGGACGTGGTGAATCGCATCGTGAAGGTGCGCACCGGCCCCGGTCCGGGTGGACACAGCAACGTGCCGCTCAAGCCCGTCGTCATCGAGAGCGCCCGCCTCATCGAGACCGCCGCGAAGCCTGCGACCAAGTAATCGTCACTCCGTCATTTCCTCACTCTTTATATGATCAAACTGCACACCAATCACGGCACCATCACGCTGGAGCTCGACGAGAAGCGCGCGCCCGCGACCGTCGCCAATTTTCTCGAGTACGCGAAGAGCGGGCATTTCGGCAACACGCTCTTTCACCGTGTCATCAACGGCTTCATGATCCAGGGCGGGGGCTTCGAGCCGGGCATGAAGCAGAAGCCGACGCGGGCGCCGATCCGGAATGAAGCCGACAACAAGCTCAAGAATGCCGCTTACACGATCGCGATGGCGCGTACTTCCGACCCCCACTCGGCGACTGCCCAGTTCTTCATCAACGTCGCCGATAACGCCTTTCTCGACCACACCGCGCCCACCCCCCAGGGCTGGGGCTACTGCGTGTTCGGGCGCGTCGTGGAGGGCAACGAGGTGGTGGACAAGATCAAGGGCGTCAAGACCGGAGCGAAGGGCATGCACCAGGACGTGCCGCTCCAGGACGTCATCATCGAGCGCGCCGAATTAGTGCAAGGATGAAGGCGGAAAGCGGAAGGCGGAAGGAAATACCAACGAAGTTGGGGGTCATCCTTCATCCTTCATCCTTCATCCTTTAAGCGAAAATGCACAGCATTTTCGTCTCGGACCTGCACCTTTCCCCCGAGCGGCCGCGCATCAACCAGGTGTTCTTCGATTTCGTCGCCCGCACCGCGGCGCAGGCGCAGTGCGTCTATGTGCTCGGCGACCTGTTTGAGAACTGGCTCGGTGACGACGATCTCGGAGACTCCTTCAACGCCTCGATCGCCGATGCACTGCACCGGTTGAGCAGCAAGGGGGTCGCACTTCATTTCATGCACGGCAACCGCGACGTGCTGGTCGGGCAAGCTTTTGCCGCACGCTGCGGTGCGAAGCTGCTGCCGGACCCGACACTCCTCGATCTTCACGGAACCAGGACCCTCCTCATGCACGGCGATACGCTGTGCACCGACGACGTGGATTACCAGAAATTCCGCTCCTGGGCCCGCAGTCCCGCATTCCAGCGCCTGTTCCTGTGCATGCCGCTTGCCGTGCGCCGGGCATTGATGCGCCGTATGCGCGCGGGGAGCGAGATGCACAAGCAGGGGACGAGCGCGGAGATCATGGACGTGGCGCAGGCGACGGTGGAGAGGACCCTGCGCGAGCACGGCTACCCGCGGCTGATCCATGGCCACACGCATCGCCCCGCCCGCCACCTGCATATGGTCGACGGCCACCGCTGCGAGCGCTGGGTATTGAACGACTGGTACCAGCGCGGCGGTTATCTCCACTGCGACAGCTCCGGCTGCCACGCCGAGCTGCTTTAATTTACAAAGTCTTACACTTTGTAACTTACGTCGAGGCGTCTTCTGCGTTGAAATACGCAGGAGGACTCTGCCATGAAAGCCTTCCTCAAGTCGGTAGTCGCAGGGCTGCTCGCCGTGCTGCTGACGCTAACGGCGGCAGTCGCGCAGGAGCGCCCCGCGTTCTCGCAGCAGGAGCTCGACCAGATGCTCGCCCCCATCGCGCTCTATCCGGACCCCCTGCTCTCGCAGATCCTGATGGCGGCGACCTATCCCCTCGAAGTGGTCCAGGCGGCGCGCTGGTCGCGCGCGAATCCCCACCTGAAAGGACAGGACGCAGTGCGGGCCGTCGAAGCGATGGACTGGGACCCCAGCGTCAAGTCCCTGGTGGCGTTCCCGCAGGTCCTGCACCGGATGGACGAGCAGCTCGACTGGACCGAGCGGCTGGGCGAGGCGTTCCTCGCCCAGGAAACGCACGTGATGGATTCGATACAGGGCCTGCGGCAGCGGGCGGAACAGGCCGGCACCCTGCGATCGAACGAGCAGATGCGCGTCACGCGGCAGGACGGGCACATCCTGATCGAGCCCGCCTATCCGCAGGTGGTCTACGTGCCCTATTACAACCCGGCCGTGGTCTACGGCTCATGGTGGTGGCCGGCCTATCCACCGGTCTACTGGGGACCGCCGCCGGGATACTCCTTCTGGCCGGCGTTCGCATCGGGATTCTTCTGGGGCGCGGGAGTCGCGATCTCCCAGAGATTATTCTTCGGCCACTTCGACTGGCACCACCGCCATGTCAATGTGGTAAACGTCGTCCACTACCCGCACGCGCGCGCCGCGCCGGTTTCCAGACCGGTGAAGTGGCAGCACGACACGGTCCATCGCCGGAACGTCCCGTATCGTCATGCGGTCATGCGCCAGTCCCCCGGCCCGCATCCAGCGATGCGCGGCGACGAGCGCGGAAGGTCTGTTGTCCGGCACGAGCCGCGCGGCACACGTCCGGAAACGCGCAGCGCTCCGCTGCAGGCGCGTCCCCAGTTCGCGGCGCCACAATCGCGTCCCGAGCGCGGCGCGGCGCAGCTACGCGGACAATTGCCTGACCGCATTGCGCGCCCGGAAATCCAGCGCCCGCAATCACGGGCGCGCGAATCACGGCCGGTAACGGCAGCACCCCGCACCAGCCCGGCGCCCCGTCCGGTCACTCATCCACCGGTTGCGCGCGCTGAACCGCGCCACTTCCCTCCGGCAGCGCAAGTGCGGGCCGCGCCGCGGCAGGAGTCGGGCGTCGGCCATCGCGTGGAGTCGCGTTACCCGGTACGCCAGCATTTCGCGACCCCCCGGCCCGCTGCCAGCGCTCCGCTGCACGCGCCCCGCTTCACCGGTAATCACCCAAGCGGCGGCGCGCGCGCTTACGGCGGCGGTCGTCCGCCTGCGATGTCCGCCGGACGCGGCGGCGGCAGGTCCTGACGCAATCCGACGGACTCGCTAGGCTGCTTCCAGCGCCTGGCGGAAATCGGCGATGAGGTCGTCGATGTCCTCGATGCCGATCGAGAGCCGGATGAGGGAGTCCGCGATGCCCATCTCGGCTCGGCGCGCCGGCCCCATCTCCCAGTAGATGGTGTGGGCGATGGGGATCGCGAGCGTCCGGTTGTCGCCCAGGTGGCTCGACGAGATCACCAGCTTCAGCCGGTTGAGAAATTCGATGCAGTCGATCCCGTCCGCCAGCTCGATCGCCATCAGCGCGCCGTAGTTCTTGAACAGCTCCCCGGCGAGCCGGTGCTGCGGGTGATCCTCGAGGCCCGGGTAATAGACTTTCGTCACCCTGGGATGGCCGGCCAGGAAGCGCGCAAGCTGCAGCGCATTGCCGGCCGACCGGTCCATGCGCAGCGCCAGGGTTTCGGCGCCGATCGCGAGGCGGTGGGCGGCTTCCGCTGCCAGCGTCCCGCCCACATCGCGCAATCCCTTCTTGCGGATCTGCTGGATGCCCCACAGGGCGGGCTTCACATTCTTGTAGCTGTCGTAGATGTTGGGGAACCGGGTCCAGTCGAAAAGCCCGGTGTCGGTCACCGCACCGCCCAGCGCGTTGCCATGGCCGCCGATGTACTTGGTCAGCGAGTTGATGACGAGTCCGGCGTGATGCCGCTTGGGTTGGTACACGTAGGGAGACGTCATGGTGTTGTCCACCACGTAGAGCAGTCCCTTCCGGGCGCAGAGCTCGCCAATGCGCGCGAGATCGGCGACCTGGGTGCGCGGATTGGCGATGGTTTCGACGAACACCAGGCGCGTCGCGGGCCGGAGCGCGCGCGCCACCTCGTCTACCCGGGTCGCGTCGACGAAGCTGATGTCGAAACCCTGCGCATTGTAGGTGCCGAACAGGCTGTTGGTGTTGCCGAACAGGAACGAGCTCGACACAACGTGATCGCCGGTGCGCAGCAGCGCGGTAAAAATCGCGGCAATCGCCGCCATGCCCGTGGCAAAGCACGCCGTGGCGACGCCGTCCTCCATCTTGCTCACCTTCGACTCCAGAGCCGCCGTGGTGGGGTTGCCCTGGCGCCCGTAGGCGTAGCCGGCGAGCTCGCCCTTGAACACCCTGACGAGGTCGCGCGCGTCGGGGTAGCCGAAAGCCACCGCGACATGCATCGGCTTGTGCACCGAGTGATGTTCGATCGGCGCTTCCAGATCTGAATGCAGAATGGTCGTGGTAAAGCCGTTCTTCATGATCCTGCTCCATCAAATAAAAAACCCGGACAGCTCGCGCCGACCGGGTTTCGCCGTCGCTTTAGCTGCATTTCTAACGCGCCCGCAAGCTGAACTTCAAATCGGCGCGAACCGAAACTTACTCCGTCATCGGGGGGTTGTCAAGAAACCGGCCAGCCGTCACTCGACGAGCTCCAGGCCGAGATCGAGCTGCGCGCTCGCCGCTTCCATCTCCGCCATCTTGGCACCATCGCGCCGCTGGGCCTCCACGCCGTCGAGGTACTCGCGGGTGACGTCGCCGGTCACGTAGACCCCGGAAAAGCACGAATCCTCGAAACTGGTGACCTTGGGATTCACGCTCCGGACGTCCTCGCGCAGCGCCTCGAGGTCCTGGTAGATCAGCTCGTCGCAGCCGATCTCGCGCGCGATCTCGGATTCGCTCCTGCCGCAGGCGATCAGCTCCTCGCGCGTGGGCATGTCGATGCCGTAGACGTTGGGGTAGCGCACCGGGGGCGCGGCGGAGGCGAAGAACACCTTGCGCGCGCCCGCTTCGCGCGCCATATGCACGATCTCGCGGCTGGTGTTGCCGCGCACGATCGAATCGTCCACCAGCAGCACGTTCTTGCCCCTGAATTCCATCGCGATGGCGTTCAGTTTCTGCCGCACCGACCTCTGGCGCATTGACTGTCCCGGCATGATGAAGGTGCGACCAATGTAGCGGTTCTTGATGAAGCCCTCGCGGTAGGGGAGGCTCAACCGCTTCGACAGCTCCATCGCCGCGGGCCGGCTCGAGTCCGGAATCGGGATCACGACGTCGATATCGATGTGGCGGTACTGGCGCTTGATCTTTTCCGCGAGGCTCTCGCCCATTCTGAGCCGCGTCTCGTAGACCGAGATGCCGTCGATCACCGAGTCGGGCCGCGCGAGGTAGACGAACTCGAAAATGCAGGGGTTGAGCGAGACCTCGGCGGCGCACTGGCGGCTGTGGAAATGGCCCTCCTGGTCGATGAAGATCGCCTCCCCCGGAGCGACGTCGCGCACTACGTGAAAGCCCAGCGAGTCGAGCGCCACGCTCTCCGAGGCGACCATGTACTCGGTGCCCTGTTCGCTCTCGGCGCGCCCGAACACCAGCGGTCTGATGCCGTGGGCGTCGCGGAACACGAGCAGCCCGTAGCCCGCGATCATCGCGACCACGGCGTAGGCGCCGCGGCACCGGCGGTAGACGCCCGAGACCGCCGCGAAGATGGTCGCCGGGTCGAGCTTGTAGTTGGTGGCGCTCTCCTGCAGCTCGTGCGCCAGCACGTTGAGCAGCACCTCCGAGTCGGAGTTTGTATTGACGTGCCGCAGGTCCTGGCGGAAGAGATCGTTCTTCAACTGCTCGGTGTTGGTGAGGTTGCCGTTGTGTCCGAGCACGATGCCGAAGGGGGAGTTCACGTAGAACGGCTGCGACTCCGCCCCCGACCACGCGGAGCCGGCGGTCGGATAGCGCGTGTGGGCGATGCCGGAAAACCCCGAGAGCATGCGCATGTTGCGGGTCCGGAACACGTCGCGCACCATGCCCGGCCCCTTGTGCATGTGGAAGGTGGGACCCTCCGCCGTGACGATGCCGGCCGCATCCTGGCCGCGGTGCTGCAGCACCAGCAGCCCGTCATAGAGCAGCTGGTTGACCGGATTCTTCGCGACGACTCCGACGATTCCGCACATCGCGTTTCCCCGAGGGCTCCCGTTCGTCCTAATACCTGATGCGTCTCGACAAATCCGCCGGCAGCCAGGCCTTGATGTATTCGGCACAGGCTTCCAGCGGGCCCTTGAGTGCCGCCTCGCGCCACGCGGATTGCCGCGGCAGCGAGCTGAGCCCCGCCAGCAGCACCAGGATCATCACCAGAAGCAAGCCACGCGCCAGCCCGAAGACGCCCCCCACCACGCGGTCGGCGGGTCCGAGACCGACAACCTTGACCAGCTTCGAGGCGAGTATCGCCAGCACGCTCAACCCGACCAGCACCACGATGAACACGGCGACGAAGCTCAACAGCAGCCGGAGCTCCTCGCTCGCAATGGCCTGCGGCAGGAGCTTCGCGACGTCCGGAGCGAGCAGGTTCGCGAGCAGGAACGACACGATCCAGGCGAGCAGCGCGAGCACCTCGCGCACCAGGCCGCGGAAGACGCCGTACACGACCGAGATCCCGACGATGACGAGCACGATGATGTCGATGACCGTCATTCTCACCTCGTGGTGATGTTGCCGTTCATGCCGAGCGATTTCAATTGGACCTGCGCCTTCTCCGCGGCCTCGCGCGTGGCAAACGGCCCCGCCCGCACCCGCGTGACGTCGCCTTTCACCGTCTTGACGACCTCGGTATAGGACTTGATGCCCGCTGCGGAGATTTCCCCCTGCATCCGCTGCGCTTTCTCCGCGTCGGCGAGTGCGACGACCTGGATCACGAATGTGCCGCCCGCGGCCTTAGGCGCGGGCTTGGCAGTCTTCGCGGCGGTTTTCGCCGGTGCCTTCGGCTTTGCCGCTTTGGGCGGCGTCGCCGGCTCCGGCGCTGTCTCTGCCTTGGGAGCTTCCTTGGCTGGCGGCAGCGCGACCCTCGCCTTGTCGTCCACCTTTGCCACCGCGGACTTGCTTTCCGGTGCCTTGGACGCGGGCGCGGGGGCTACTTTGGGGTTGAAGGCCCCCGAGTCGGGGGAAGGAATCCGGACGGTGATGTTCTGGCTAACCGGCCGCGGCTCCGTATCGAGCACCATCGGCAGCACGACCACGATGGCAGCCACCAGCACGACCGCGCCAATCAGGCGCCGCCGCGCGCGGCGTTTGAGCTGGAGTTCCTCGTCGCTGATCGCTCGCGCCATCTACCGCTGCCACCCGGCCGTATGCGTCGCTCCTAACACCCGTGTTCTCCTCGGCTGCCGCCCCCGGCCGGGGATGCCTTCTGGCGCTCTCGCAACTGCATCACCGCGGCCACGGTATAAAACGATCCGAACACCACAATTCTATCATTTTCCGTCGCTATATCACAGGCTTGCGTGTAGGCAGCGGCAACGTCTCCGCACTCCGTCACCGCGCTGACGGCGTTTGCGGCGAGCGCCCGCCGCAGCTCCCCTACGGGGGCGCCACGCGGGCCTTCCAGCCCGGCGATGAACCAGTGGCCCACCCGCGAGTTCACCGCGGCAACGACACCGGCGATGTCCTTGTCCCGGAGCATGGCAAACACGGCGAGCACGCGCCCGCCCCCGCCCATGGCCGCGAGGCTCGCGGCGAGAGCTCGTGCCGCTTGGGGATTGTGCGCCACGTCGAGGATTACCGCCGGCCGCCCCGGCAGCACCTGGAAGCGGCCGGGGTTTTCCGCCTCCAGTAGCCCGGCGCGGATGTCGTTGACGGCGACCGGCAAGCGCTCGCGCATCGATTCGAGCGCGGCAATTGATGCGGCCGCATTGGCGAGCTGGCAGGCACCCCGCAGGACGGGGTGCGGCAGCGCGCTGCGCTTGCCGCCCGGTCCCCAGTACTGCCATTGCCGGCCCTGAGGCGTCGCGCCGAAATCGGCGTCGATGCGCAGCAGCCGCGCGCCAATTTCCTCCGCGTGCCGCAACAGGCTCGACGGCGGCGCGGGATCGGCGCATACCGCGGGCCGCCCGCGGCGGAAGATGCCGGCCTTCTCGCGTCCGATCGCCTCGCGGTCGCCGCCCAGGAAATCCACATGGTCGATGTCGACCGTGGTGACTAATGCGCAGTCGGCATCGAAGGCGTTCACCGCGTCGAGCCGCCCGCCGAGCCCGACCTCCAGCACGGCGACATCGACGCGCCGGTGAACGAACAGCCAGACTGCGGCAAGCGTTCCGTACTCGAAATAGGTGAGCGGCACATCACCCCTCGCGCGCTCCACCGCGGCGAAACCGCGCACCAGCTCCTCGTCGCGCGCCTCCGAGCGCGCGACGCGCACGCGCTCGTTATAGCGCAGCAGGTGCGGCGAGGTGTAGCGGCCGACGCGGTAGCCGGCGCGATCGAGGATCGCCTCCAATATCGCGCACACCGAGCCCTTGCCGTTGGTGCCGCCCACGGTGATGATCGGGAACCGGGGCGCGAGTCCGAGCGCGTCGCGCACCCGGGCAACCCGGTCCAGGCCGAGCGCGATGGACTTGGGATGCTGCCGCTCGATGTACTCCAGCCACTGCTGGAGAGATTCCAGTTTCAAGTTTCGAGTTTCAAGTTTCAAGGTAAAACCCGGTCAAGCTGGCCACCGACCAACTGGAAACTTGCAACGGGAAACTGGAGACTATCAAGTTGCCGCAGGCAACTTGAGCAGCATCGTGAGCAGAGCGGCGAGCTTGTCCCGCATCTCGCGGCGGTCGACGATCATGTCGATCGCGCCGTGCTTCAACATGAACTCGGAGCGCTGGAAGCCCTCGGGAAGGGTCTCGCGCACGGTCTGCTCGATCACCCGCGGACCCGCGAAGCCGATGAGCGCGCCGGGCTCCGCGATCACGACGTCGCCGATCATGGCGAAGCTCGCCGACACGCCGCCCATGGTGGGATCGGTCAGCACCGTGATGAATGGCAGCCGATCCCGCGCGAGCTCGGTCAGCGCGGCGCAGGTCTTGGCCATCTGCATGAGCGAGAGCAGCCCTTCCTGCATCCGCGCACCGCCGCTCGCGGTGATGCTGATGTACGGCAGCCGCTGCTCGAGGCACACCCGCACGCCGCGCACGAAGCGCTCGCCGACGGCGGACCCCATCGAGCCGCCGAGAAAGCCGAATTCGAAGGCCGCCGCCACCACCGGGAGGGTCTTGATTGATCCCTGCATTACCACCAGCGCTTCCTCCTCCGAGGTGTCGCTGCGCGCCTCCTCCAGGCGCTCGGAATAGCGCCGGCTGTCCTTGAACTTAAGGCTGTCGACCGGCACCACCTCCGCCCCGACCTCGTAGCGGCCCTCGCGATCGAGCAGGCTGTCGAGACGCTCGCGCGCCGAGATGCGATTGTGATGCGAGCATTTGGGGCAGACGTAGAGATTTTTCTCGAGATCGGCGCGGTAGAGCACTGCTTCGCACGAATCGCACTTGCTCCACAGCCCTTCGGGCACCATCTTCTTCGGGCCGCCGACCTCGCGCTTGATCTTGGGGGGCAGCAGTTTCTGGAGCCAGCTCATGCCTTCACCGCTGCGAGGTTGTCGAGCGCTTCCCGGATCGGAGCGAGAAACGCGGCGGCCCGCTCCGTGACCTTGTCCCGCGGGGCTTTTTCCAGCTCGTATATCAGCGCGCTGCCGATCACGACGGCGTCGGCCACCGCGCCGATCGCGCGCGCGCTCCCCGCATCGCGAATGCCGAAGCCCACGCCCACGGGCAACCGCGTGAATTCGTGGACGTGCCGCACGCGTGCGGCGACGTCCGCGGGGTTGATGTTGGCGGCTCCGGTCACACCGCGCAGCGAGACGTAATAGAGGTAGCCCCGGCCGAGCCGTGCGATGCTCTCGAGCCGTTCGTCGGTGGTGGTCGGCGAGAGCAGGAATATCGTGTCGAGGCCGCGTGCATCGAGCGCCTGCACCAGCGGGTGCGCCTCCTCCGGCGGATAATCGACCACCAGCACGCCGTCCGCATCCGCGGACTTGACGGCGTCGGCGAAGCGCTCCACGCCCAGCGATTCGATCGGGTTGGCATAGCCGAAGATCACCACCGGCGTGTCGCGGTCGGTCTTGCGGAACTCGGCAACGTATCCGAGGACGCTCCGCAACGAAACATGGTGCTTCAGCGCCCGCTCGCTCGAGCGCTGGATCACGGGACCGTCGGCCATGGGGTCGGAGAACGGCACGCCCAGCTCGATCACGTCGGAGCCTGCCTTGGCAAGCGCATGCATGAGTGGCACGGTGAGACCGGGATCGGGATCGCCCGCGGTAATGAATGGGATGAGAGCCTTCCTCCCTTGCTGCTTCAGCGCTTCGAATTTGGCTGCGATGCGCGACATTTCAGATCTTGATGCCCGAGCGCTCGGCGACCGTATGCATGTCCTTGTCACCCCGGCCGGAGAGGTTGACAAGCAGAATCTGGTCTTTCCTCATGCGCGGGGCGATCTTCGCGGCGTAGGCGAGCGCGTGCGCGGATTCCAGGGCGGGAATGATGCCTTCGAGACGGCACAGGTCGTGAAACGCCTGCAGCGCCTCCTCGTCGGTGATCGCCACGTATTCGGCGCGCCCGCTCTCCTTCAACCATGCGTGCTCGGGGCCGACGCCGGGATAATCGAGGCCAGCCGAGATCGAGTGCGTTTCGATGATCTGGCCGTTCTCGTCCTGCAGCAGATAGGTGCGGTTGCCGTGCAGCACCCCGGGTCGCCCCGCGCACAGGGTCGCTGCATGCTTGCCGCTCTCCAGGCCGTGGCCCGCCGCTTCCACGCCGATCAACCGCACGCTCTCGTCGGGGATGAACGGGTGGAAGATGCCGATCGCATTCGATCCCCCTCCAACGCAGGCGAGCACCGCATCGGGCAGGCGGCCCGTCAAATCCTGGATCTGGCCGCGCGCCTCGTGGCCAATGACGCACTGGAAGTCCCTTACCATCATCGGGTACGGATGGGGGCCGGCGACCGTGCCGATAATATAGAAGGTGCGATCGACGTTCGTCACCCAGTCGCGCATTGCCTCGTTCAATGCGTCCTTCAGCGTCCTCGAGCCGCTTTCGACCGGCACCACGGTCGCGCCGAGGAGCTTCATGCGATAGACGTTCTGCACCTGGCGCCGGACGTCTTCGGTCCCCATGTAGACCACGCACTCCATGCCGTAGCGGGCGGCAATCGTTGCCGCCGCCACCCCGTGCATACCGGCCCCGGTCTCGGCGATCACCCGCGGCTTGCCCATGCGGCGCGCGAGCAGCGCCTGGCCGATGACATTGTTGATTTTGTGCGCGCCGGTGTGGTTGAGATCCTCGCGCTTGAGGTAGACCTGGGCGCCACCGAACCGCTCCGACCAGCGCCGCGCGTGGTAGACGGGGCTGGGCCGGCCGACGTAATGCTTCAACTCGTAGGCAAACTCGGCCTGGAACTCGGGATCGCGCCGGTAGCGCGCGTAGGCGTTTTTCAACTCGTCGAGCGCCTGAATCAGCGTCTCGGAGACAAACACGCCGCCGTACTGGCCGAAATGGCCGCGTGCATCGGGGAGGTCATACATCCGCATCGCGCACCCCTGTGATGAACGCGGCGATCTTCGCCGCATCCTTGACGCCCTTGGCGGATTCAACGCCGCTCGACACGTCCACCCCTTCCGGCCGGGCGTGGCGCACCGCGTCCCGGACGTTTGCGACGGTCAAGCCCCCTGAGAGGATCACCGGCAACGGCACGGCACGCGGTATCAGGTCCCAGTCGAAGGGCACGCCGCTGCCGCCGTGCAGGCCCTCGACGGAGGCATCGAGCAGCAACGCCTTGGCGTCGTGGTAATCCCGCGCGTATTGTAGCAAATCTACCCCTGCCTTCATGTGCACCGCCTTGATGTAGGGCCGCCCGAAACGGCGGCAGAAGGCGGGGCTCTCGGAACCGCTGAACTGGAGTACCGGAACCGGCACCTCGGCCAGCGTCTCGCGCACCGCCTCCTCCCCCGGATTGACGAAAACCGCAACCGGCACGACCGACGGGGGCAGCGCGCCGACGATCTCCCGGGCCTGCGCCCGCGTGACGTAGCGGGGGCTCGGCGCGTAGAAAACGAGCCCGATGTAGGACGCGCCGGCGTACGCCGCCGCAACCGCATCCTCTACGCGCGTGATGCCGCAGATCTTGACCGCTGTCGCCAATTCCCTATTTCCCGTTTTTGATGTCCATGAGCGTACGCCGTGGTGCGTCTGGCAGCCCCCAGCGCGCCTCGTACTCGACTCGCGCCAGGTACAGCCCCGCGGCGTCGATTGTGGGCGCCGCGCGCGCGCGGTCGCGGGCGCCGAGGACCTCGCCCAGCCACTCCGGAGGGTACTTCCCCTTCCCGACATAGACCAGGCACCCCACGATATTGCGGATCATGTGATGCAGGAACGCGTTCGCGCACACGTCGAATACCACGTGGTCGCCGCGCCGCGTGACGTCAAGGCGCGTCACGGTACGCACCGGGGTGCGCGCCTGGCATTCGGCGCTGCGGAAGGCGCTGAAATCGTGCTCGCCGATGAGCAGGCGCGCGGCGCGCTGCATGCGTTCGGTCTCGAGCGGCAGATGGAACCAGCCCGTCCGCCCCTCATCCAGCGCCGGCCGCACCGGATGGTTCAGCAGCAGGTAGCGATAGCAGCGGGAGATCGCCGAGTAGCGCGCGTGAAAATCCGGCGCGACGGCGCATGACCAGTTGACGGCGCAGCCCGCCGGCAGCAGCGCGTTCACGCCGCGGACCCACGCCGCATCCGGCCGTTCCGCGGCGGTGTCGAAATGCAGGACCTGGCCGAGCGCGTGCACGCCCGCGTCGGTGCGCCCGGCGCAAATCGTGGCGACCGGCTCGCCCGCGACCCCGGCCAGCGCCCGCTCCAGGGCGTCCTGCACTGCACAGCCCTGGGGCTGGGTCTGCCAGCCGCAGAAGCGGCGTCCGTCGTACTCCACTCCCAGCGCGACTCTCACTTGGTCAGCCTGCCCGATACCTCTCACGAAAAAGAAAAACCGCGGCGGCTTGCGCCGCCGCGGTCCGATCTGTCACCCGTCCCGCTAGCCCAGGCTTTCCAGCAGCTTCGTCGCCTGCGCCTTCTGCTCTGCGTCGCCTTCCTTGACCACCTCCTGCAGGATCTCCTTGGCGCCGTCCCGGTCGCCCATCTCCTGGTAGGCCTTGGCCAGATCGAATTTGGTCTGTACGTCGTACCACTGGCCGTCCTTTTCGCGGCTTCCGCCCGCCGGCACGGTCTGCGGTCCGCGCTCAAGCTCGAAGTCAAGTCCATCGATCTTGAAATCGAGTCCAGCATCCGCGCTGGATGCCGCCGCCGAGTCGGATGCCACGGTAACCGGTTCCGCGGCCTTGGGCAGCTCGATATGGAAATCGATGACATTGCTGTCGCGCGCCGGCGCCTCCGGCTCGAGGGCGATATCCGCCTCGGCAACCGCGCCAGCCGACGGCACCTCCAGGGTGAAATCAGGCATCGCCGTCGCAGGCGCTTCCTTCACTTCGGCGGCTGCCGCGCTGGGGAGCTGGATCGAGGTGTCCGTGACGGCGGTCGCCGCTTCCACGGCCCCGGCGTCGAGCATGATGTCTGTGGAAATTCGGGGAAGGCCGCCGCCGCCCGCTGCCCCGAGATCGAGATCGACGTCCGACGAGACACCGACTGGCCGCACTACTGTGGTTGTAGTAGCCGCGCCCTGGCCAGCCTCATACAGCTGGTTCGCCGGGTCGAGCGCAAAGCCCATGGCCGCGGCCTTGAGCCAGTTGCCGCCGGCGCCCCTGGTCAGCCTGTTGAGATCGGCCGCAACCTTGCCGAACGCGTCCTTGTCCTTGCGCCCGGCATAGACCTCGAGGAGCTTCAACTGCACGTCCTCGCGCCGGGGATTCCTCGACAGCGCGTCCTTCAATATCTCCTCGGCCTGGCCGTCGCGCCCATACTGGATATAGACTTCGGCCTCCTGCAAAGGATCGACCTCGTCGATGGACGCGGCGGCCGGTGTCCGGGCGGTTGATTCTTCGGCGGTGTCTCCCGTCACGGCGACTGCCCCCGCCCCGGCAGCCGCCATCTCGAGCTTAGGCGCAATGGGCGGACTGTCACTTCGGCCAGCTCCAGCACGGCGCCGGCGCACCATCCAGAATGCCAGTCCACCGAGCACGAGGGCGCCGCCCGCGCCCAGGTACAGTGGATCACTCGCCGCCGCCATGATTTCATCCATCAGCTCGGGCTCCTGCATCGGAGGCACGGCTGCGGGCTTCGGTTTGGGTTGGGCTGCTGGCTGCGGCTTCGGAGCAGGCCTCGGAGCCGGAGCGGCGGCGGGCGCCGGCTTGGCCGCCGCGACTGCTTCCGGTTTTGCGGGTGCGGGCTGCGGGGCGGGCTTCGCGGCTGGTGCCGGTGCCATGGCCTTCTGCGCCTGCTGCTGAGCGGCCGCCATGGTGGGGCTCTTCAGCTCCGCCAGCTTCTGCATGTCCTTGATGGTCCTCTCGAGCTGCGCGATGCGCGAATTGGCCTCAACCAGCGCCTTCTCGCGGGCAACCGCCTCTTCTTCCAGCATGCGTACGCGCTCGGCGGTGCTGCGCGCC
>DATICE010000176.1:0-4363 GCA_035456985.1 Burkholderiales bacterium
ACGACCCAACAACTCGCGGAGCTGCTGATCGGCATTGCCCGCGCGCAGCAGGCGGTGATCGACGCCATCGAGAGCCAGAAGGCGGGCTACAAGTTGACGCATCTCGCGCCGGTCCTGACGACGGCGGCAAAGATCCGCAACACCGGCCACGTGCCGACGTTGATGGATTTCCCGTCCCGCGTGCTGCTCGCGCACCAGGGACGCAACCCGCCCGACCTGGCGCAGGTTCAGCGTGATCTCGAAGCGCTGTTGAGCGGGCGGCCGATTGCGCCCGCTGCCCCTGCCGGGCCGGGCGCCGTGGCTACGCCGGGTGGACGCGCGCCTACAATCGACCAGAGCTGACTACGCGATGCCGCAGACCGGGCACGCTGGGTCTTTCCGGAGCCTGATGGTGCGGACCTGCATTGCGAGCGCATCGAGGAGCAGGAGCCGCCCGCCGAGGCTTTCCCCGGCGCCGGCGAGTAGCTTCAGGGCCTCCGCCGCCTGGATCGAACCGACGATGCCGGTGAGGGGAGCGAACACGCCCATGACCGCGCAGCGCACGTCCTCGGACTCGCCCGACTCCGGGAACAGGCACGCATAGCACGCGGAGTCCGGCAGCCGCAGGTCGAACACGGCAACCTGGCCGTCAAAGCGCACCGCCGCGCCCGACACCAGAGGCTTCCGCAGCTTCACGCACGCGCGGTTCACCGCATGGCGGGTGGCGAAATTGTCGCTGCCGTCGATTACGACGTCGTGGCTCGCCGCGAGCGTCTCGAGGCGCTTGCCGTCCACCCGCTCCGCGAGCGCTGCGACCGTGACGCCGGGATTGATCGCCGCGAGCGTGTCGCGCGCCGAATCCACCTTCTTCCTCCCCACCGATTCCATGCGGTGCACGATCTGGCGCTGAAGGTTGGTGAGGTCGACCTCCTCGTTGTCGCAAAGGGTGATGGCGCCCACTCCCGCCGAGGCGAGGTAGAGCGCGACCGGCGAGCCGAGCCCTCCCGCTCCGATCACCAGCGAGCGCGCGGCGAGGAGCCGCTGCTGGCCTTCGATGCCGATCTCGGGCAGCAGGATGTGGCGGCTGTAGCGCAGCAGCTGTTCGTCGTTCACAGCCCAGTTTAAAACAAAACGCCCGGCGGGCGCCGGGCGTTGCCTGCGGCGAAGCGCCGGTTCAGTTCGCGACCTTGATCTCGCCGCCGCGGCTCTTCAGGAAGGCGACCGCCTGGTTGAGCTCGTAATCGTGCTCGGACACGACCTCGCCGGGTTGGGGCCGCATCAGCTTCTCGTCGACATCCTTCGGGCGCGGCGCCGGCGTGAATTTGAATTGCTGTACCGCCGCGGCCGCCGCTTTCGCGCGCTCCTCGTCCTTGGCGTCCTTGCCATTGTCGGTCAGGTGCTTGGTGAGATCGGCCTCGCGCAGCTTCAACGTCGCGGCGCGCTCGCCCGCCCCGTCGTCGAGCGGGATGTCCGGCATGATGCCCTTGGCCTGGATCGAGCGCCCGCTCGGCGTGTAGTAGCGCGCCGTGGTGAGCTTGATCGCGGTGTTGTTGCCGAGCGGCAGTATGGTCTGCACCGAGCCCTTGCCGAAGGTCGGCTGGCCCATGATGACTGCGCGCTTGTGGTCCTGCAGCGCGCCGGCGACGATCTCGGAGGCCGAGGCCGAGCCGCCGTTCACCAGCACCACCATCGGCACGGTCTTCACGTCCCCCGGCAATCTCCGGTTGAAGTCCTCCTTCATGCGGCCGCGCAGGTAGTCCTCGGGGCGCGCGTTCAGCTTCATCTTGGAGTCCTCGGTGCGGCCGTCGGTGTACACCACCAGCGAGCCCGCCGGCAGGAAGGCCGCGGAGACCGCCACCGCCCCGTTGAGCAAGCCACCGGGATCGTTGCGAAGGTCGAGCACGATGCCTTTCATCGTCCCCTGGTTTTCCTTGAACAGCCGCTCGATCGAGCGCGCGAGGGTTTCCCCGGTCTGCTCCTGGAACTGCGTCACGCGGAAGTACGCGTAGCCGGGCTCGAGCAGCTTCGACTTGACGCTCTGGATCTTGATCACGGCGCGGGTCAGCGTCACCACCAACGGATTGGCTTCGCCCTTGCGCACGATGGTGAGCGTGATCGGGGTGTTGGGCCGCCCGCGCATGCGCTTGACCGCCTCGTTCAGCGTCATCCCCTTCACCGAGGTTTCGTCGAGCTTGATGATGAGATCGCCGGGCTTGAGACCGGCGCGCGAGGCGGGCGTATCATCGATTGGCGCCACGACCTTGACGAAACCATCCTCCATGCCGACCTCGATGCCGAGGCCGCCGAACTCGCCCTGGGTGCCGACCTGCAGCTCGCGGAACGCCTCCTGGTCGAGGTAGGCGGAATGCGGGTCGAGGCCGGTTAGCATGCCGTTGATGGCTTCCGTGATCAGCTTCTTGTCGTCCACCGCCTCGACGTAGTCGCTCTTCACCCGTCCGAAGACCTCGGTGAACGCGCGCAGCTCCTCGATCGGCAGCGGCGCAGTCGTCGCTGCTTTCTGCGCTACCGCGGAGAAGTTGAGGCTGATGGCGACACCGATCAGCGCGCCGATCGCCAGGAGTCCGATTTGATGCAGCTTGTTGCGCATTGCCCGCTCCCGAGAATTACTTGATGTTGACCCAGTCCAGAGGATCCAGCGGCTTGCCTTGGTGCCGGAGTTCGAAGTATAGACCTGAATTCGTGTTGCCGCCGCTGTTACCCACCGCCGCAACGGCTTCGCCGCCGTGAATTATGTCACCCACACGCTTGAAAAGAGCCTCGTTGTTGCCGTACAGGCTCATGAAGGCGTCGCCGTGATCGATGATCAGCAGGTTGCCGAACCCGCGCAACCAGTCGGCGAACACCACGCGGCCGTCGGCGACCGCCCGCACTTCCTCGCCCGCGCGGGCCGCGATGAACAGTCCCTTCCAGAGCACTCCGCCATCTGAACGTGGACTGCCAAAGCGGTTCGCAAGTTCCCCACGGACCGGCGGGCTCAACCGGCCCTTCAACCGGCCGAACGCGCTGTCGCCGAGCGGGAGCGCGGGAGTCCTCTCGCCGCGCGGTCGGGGCGCGGGCTTGGAGCGCGCCATCAGCTTGGCCAGGCTCGCAACGAGGCGCGCCAGCCGCGTCTCGTCGCGCTTCAACGTGCCGATCTCGCGCCGCTGGCGCTCGATGTCGCGCGAGATCTTCGCGAGCACCTGATTGCGCGCCCGCTTTTCGCGCTCGAGGCGGGCGCGCTGCGCCCGCTGCTCGGCGGTCACGGCAGAGAGCTCGGCGGCCTGCCGCTCCGCTTCCCGCGCCAGCTCGCGCAACTGCGCGAGGCCCGCACGCAACTCCGCGATCAGCTCGGCACGCGCCCGGGAGATGTAGCCGAAATAGTGGAGGTGGCGGCTGATCTGGCCGGGATCCTCGCGGTTGAGAAGCAGCCTCAGCGGCTCGGCTTGGCCGCCGAGGTAGTGCCGGTAGATGAGATCCGCCAGCTTCGCCTGTTGCGCTTTCAGCGCTTTCTCGCGCTGGCGCGACTCGGCGTTCAACTCGGCGAGCCGCTTCTGGTGCTGGCGCGCCTCGCTCCCCAGCTCACGCAGCGCACGGTTTGCTTCCGAGATCGCGCGCTCCGACTCCTGCAGCGCGTCGGCGGCTTCGCTCTTCGATTCCTCGGCTGCGGCGAGGCGCTTCTGCAACGCTTCGATCCGTCCACGCAGCTCGCGCAGCTCCTTTTCCTTCTCCTTGGCGCCGGCGGTGGCCGGCTCCGCGGCCGGGCTCGCCAGCAGGAGCAACAGGAAAAGAGCGCCCGCGGTACGCGCGTTCACGTGAAGACGATGAGGGATTTCCCGGTCATCTGAGGCGGCTGCGGCAGGCCCATCATCGTGAGCAGCGTCGGGGCGACGTCCTGCAGCGCGCCGCGCGTGGCGACGTTCGCCCGCCGGCCGACGTAGAGCAGCGGCACGAGATTCAACGTGTGCGCCGTGTGCGCCTGCCGCGTCGCCGGGTCGAGCATGGTTTCGGCGTTGCCGTGGTCCGACGTGATGAGCACCTCGCCGCCGGCTTCGCGCATCGCGGCGACCACCCGCCCGATGCATTCATCGAGCACCTCGATGGCGCGGATTGCCGCGGCGAGATTGCCGGTGTGGCCGACCATGTCGCCGTTGGCGAAATTGCAGATGATGGCGCCGTACTGCCGGCTGCGGATGGCGTCCACCAGCCGGTCCGTGACCTCGTGCGCGCTCATCTCGGGTTTGAGATCGTAGGTTGCAACTTTGGGCGAAGGAACGAGGATGCGCTCCTCGCCCGGATACGGCGCTTCCACGCCACCGTTGAAGAAATACGTGACGTGCGCATATTTTTCGGTTTCGGCGATGCGCAGCTGCTTCAGGCCCTGCGC
>DATICE010000177.1:0-5934 GCA_035456985.1 Burkholderiales bacterium
AGGCGAGGAACGCCAGGTAGCGGCTGATGTTCTCGCGCACCGGGTCGACGAGGAGCGCCTTGCGGGTGCGCGCGCAGGCGATGAGGTAAGTCTTGCACTTGCCGCGGTTGAGTTCCCGGAACATCAGCATGGTGGCTCTCCCACATAGAAAAAAGAACGGGGAGATGCGCGACGCATCCCCCCGTTCGATCGCGGGCGCGACGTGCTAGGCCGCTGCGCGTTGCCCCTTGACGTCCTCCGCGATCTTGCGGAACTCCGTTTCGGTCAGGAGCCGCTTGTTTTTAAGCGAGTACGCCTTCACCGCGGCCGTCATCTTGAGGGCGTCTTCATCGCTCGCCTCGATGCCCATATCCGCGAGCCAGGCCTTGACCGAATCGATGCCGCTGCCCTTGCCCATCACGACCTCGGCGGGCGGCTGCCCGACAAAATTTGCGCGCACCGGGAACAGCTCGGTCGCGTTTTCCTCGCCGCAGTTCTTGTACCAGCTCGCGATGATGCCGGACTCGATCTGATAGAGCTGCCTGCCGACGACGGGCTTGTTCGAAGGCACGTCCACCCCGGTGAGCTTCTGCACCAGGTTCGCGAGCGGGGTGAGCTTCTCGTACTTGAGCCCGACGTCCACGCCGTACATCGTCAGCAGCGCCATGACGGTCTCTTCCATCGGCGTGTTGCCGGCGCGCTCGCCGACGCCGAGCACCGTCGTGTGCAACACCTCGACGCCTTCCGCGGCGGCCATGATGGTGTTCGCGACGCCCATGCCGAAGTCCTGGTGGAAATGCGCTTCGAGCCGCTTGTTGATGCGCTTCTTGACCTCGCGCACGAAGTACCGCATTGCGTGGGGCGACACCACGCCGAAGGTGTCCACCAGCGCGAGCGCGTCCATGTGCCCCTCGGTCGCGACCCGGTTAATGAGATTCAGCACCCAGTTCATCTCGGAGCGCGAGAAGTCAATCGGGAAGAACACGACTTCCAGCCCGTTCTTCTGGGCGAACTTGGTGGCCTCGATCGAGGTCTCGATCGCCTTTTCCATCGGCCACTTGTAGGCGAGATCCACCATGTGCTGGCTGGAGGGAATCTCCATCACCACGCCGTTCACGCCGGTATCGATCGCGCGCTGGACATCTTCCTTCATGCAGCGCGAGAAGGCGAAGATCTGCGGACCGAGGTTGCGCTTCGCGATCTCCTTGATCGCCTCCGCGTCGGAGGGCGAAACGATGGGCATGCCCGCCTCGATGCGGTGCACGCCGGCTTCCGCCAGCGCTTCTGCAATGCGGATCTTGTCGTCCTTGCTAAGGATGATGCCAGTCTGCTGCTCTCCGTCGCGCAGCGTGATGTCGTGGATCTTGATCTGCTTCGCGAACTTGAAATCCTTGCGCACTTCGTCGGCGTAATTCCACTGGCTGACGAACCAGTTGTGGGTTTTCCAGGGCTGCTTTGCCATCGGGCACTCCTTGCGGGTTGTAGGGGGTAGGAACCTAACTCATTCATTCTCAAAAAACTTCGGTCTGGTGTCAAGGCGATTCCCGGGGCGGGCACCGCACCCGGTTGATCTGGATCAATCCGCGGGGCGCTTCCCCCATGGCGGCCCTGCGCTTACCGGGCGCGGGCCTTGAGATACCAGTCGAGGATCTGGGCGCCGTTCCAGAACAGCACGCCCTTCTGCTTCCGCAGGCGGCGCAGCACGGACTCGAAGTATTTGATGCGGTGGGGCACGCCAGAAATGTAGGGATGCACCGCAATCGCCATGATTTTCGCGCGCTCCCGGCCCTCCTGGTAGACGCGCTCGAAGTAATCCATGGTGCGCGTCGCGAACTCCTCCGCCGCATGGTGCTGCACCACCATCATCGCGATGTCATTCAGCTCCAGCGAGTACGGCAGCGTCACGAGCTCGCCGCCGCGCGTGCGGATCGTGCACGGCTCGTCGTCGATCACCCAGTCGGCGACGTACTTGATGCCCGCGGCGGCGAGCTGGTCCGGGCTGTCGAGCGTCTCGGTCAGCCCCGGCCCCATCCAGCCGACCGGGCGCTTGCCCGTGAACTCCCGGATCACCTTGATCGACTGGCGGATCATCCCCACCGGATCGGGTTCGCTATGCGTCGGCCGCTGGTCGTAGGAATGCCCCATGAACTCCCACCCGGAGTCGCGCGCGGCCTTCGCGACGCGCGGATAGTCGAGGCACACCCGCGCGTTGACCGAGAGCGAAGGCACGATCTTCAGCTCGTCCAGCACGGCCTTCAGCCGCCAGAAGCCGACGCGCATGCCGTATTCGTGCCAGCCCCAGTGCGGAATGTCCGGCAGCAGCGTCGCACCGGTGGGCGGAGGCAGGACCTGGCGCGGCATCGGGCGCCCGATATCCCAGACTTCGACGTTGACGACCGGCCACACCACCACGCGTGCGTTGTCCGGGAGCGTGAGCGGCGGGCGATCGACAATGGCGGAATAGCGCAGTCGCTTGGCGGGGATCATCGTAATGTCTCGATCAAGTGAGCCGCTTCCAGCCGGCGCTCATGCGAGGCCGAGCCAGGCGGGAATCCAACCGGCGGGAAATGGAATGTGCAGCAGGCCGTCGAAGACCACAAAAAAGACGGACCATACCACCCCCGCGAAGACGCCCGACAATATCCACCCTTGCCGTCCCATCAGTTTCATGTAGAGGAAGACCAGCAGCGGAACGGCGACCAGGTATCCCAGCAGGACGATCGCCGCAAAAAACCCGACCAGCCAGCCGATTGCCAGCAGCGTCCGCCTGCCCGTGCCAACGCCCGTCGCGTGCCCGGAGAGCCTGAACTCCATCGCTTCGCTGCGCGCGGCGGGGTCGAGCAGGCCCCAGACGACCTCCGCGGTGGCCATGCAGAAGACCGGGATCCCGATCACCAGCGGAAAGAGCTTCGCCTTCAACGGCCAGTCCATCGCGAGGATGACCGCCGCGCCCGCGATGACCATGATGCCGATCCCGAGGATCAGCGATGCCCTGCTATGCACGATGCTCGCTCCTCGCACGGAAGCGCCGCGCCTGGACCAGCGGGTAGAGGACCGCCGCGATCGCCAGCGTCATCAGCACCAGCACGATCGGCCGCGTGAGCCAGGCGGCTTCGTAGCGCGCCACCGAGATGTAGAGGTAGTTCTCCACGATCTTTCCGAGGACGAGCCCGAGGATGAACGGCGCCCGTGGCCAGCCCCCGGCTACCATCAGATAGCCGACCCCGCCGAAGAACAGCATGAGCAGGATATCGCCGTAGTGATTGTTGGCGGTGTAGCTGCCGATGAAAACCAGCACGAGGATCACCGGGACCAGGTAATGACCGCTCACGAGGGTCACCCGGGCGAGCTGGTTGAGGAACAGGAAGCACACCACGACCGTGATGATGTTCGCGATCACGATCGTCCACACCATCGAGAATGTGACCGCCAGATGCTGCGTCAGCATGTCTGGTCCCGGCACCAGGCCGAGCAGGAAAAAGCCCCCGAGCAGGATCGCCATGGACGAGCTGCCGGGCACGCCGAACGCCACGGTCGGAATGAGAGCGCCGCCCTCCTTGGAATTGTTGGCGGCGCCCGGGCCGAGCACGCCCCGCACGTCCCCCTTGCCGAAAAGCTCGCGCTCTTCCGCGCTGCGCGCGCTCTGCGCGGCATGGCCGTAGGCGAGCCACTGCGCCACGGCGCCTCCGAGGCCCGGCATGATGCCGATGAACGTTCCGATCAGGCTGCAGCGGATGGTGAGCCAGAAGTGGCGGATCGTGTCCTTCACGCCCTCCAGCGCGCCGCGATTCAACTGGCCTTTGGGCATTTCCCCCGCGATGGAGCCACCGCGCACGACCAGGTCGATGATCTCGGGAATGGCGAAGATTCCGATCAGCACCGGCACCAGCTCCAGGCCGCCCCAAAGGTAAAGCAAGTCGAAAGTGTATCGCGGGACACCGGCCTGCGGATCCTGGCCGACCGTGGCGATCAGCAGGCCGAGCCCGCCCGCGAGAAACCCGCGGAGCATGCCGCGCCCGCCCTGCGCGCTCAACGAAGCGATGAACGCGATGCCCACGATGGCGATCATGAAGAGCTCCGGCGAGCCAAAGGCGAGGACGAGGGGGCGCACCACCGGCACTGCGAGCGCGAGCGCCCCCGCGCCGACGATCGCGCCGACCAGGGAGCTCGCAAGCGCCGCTCCCAAGGCGCGCCCGGCTTCGCCCTTCTTCGCCATGGCGTGGCCGTCGAGAATGGTCGCCGCCGTCGTGCCTTCGCCCGGTATGCCGAAGAGCACCGAGGTAATGTCGCCGGTCGTGGCGACTACGGAATGCATTCCCAGCAGGAACGCGAATCCCTCGACCGGCGTCATCGCGTAGATGAAGGGGAGCAGCAGCGCCAGCGTGGTGACGCCGCCGAGCCCCGGAAGCAGCCCGACCCAGAAGCCGACGCCGATCCCGAGCAGCATGAAGGCGAATGCCTTCCACTGCAGAACCAGCAGCAATCCCTCGAGAAACGCGTCGATCACTCGGCCACCGGGGCGCTCACGACGGGGGCAACGCCCCCAGTTTCCTGCCGCATCGCCGGGCCGGGAGCCGGAACGCCGCGGATCGGGCCCGCACCCGCCACGCCGTTCCGGCGGCCGGCGCGACCGACCGCCGACCCGACAGGCGCGCGGCTCATTCGCCGAACTTCACGTACTTGCTGAACTCCTCGACGATGTCCTTCGGCTGGGACAGAACCTCTCTCACGATCTTGAGCGACTCCTCGCCCGAGACGAACTCGAGGTCCATCTTCGACTTCTTCGCTTCCGCTACCAGCTGCGGATCCTTGATCGCCTTGGCAAACGCTCCCCGCATCGCCTTGAGGATGTCGTCGGGCGTGCCGGGCGTCATCACGTAGGGGCGGCCCACCACTTCCGGCGCCGAGCGCAGCGCCATGATCGCCTTCGCGCGCGGCGTGGGAGCGAGGTCCTCGTCGACCGGGAGCTTCTCGATCCCGGGCTCGACCGCGCTGCCGCGGATCAGCGGGCGCACCAGTCCGCGATCGATGAACGGCCGGATCGAGGTGTAGGAGCCGGCCCGCATGTCCACTTCCTTGCGCTCGACGGCGAGCATGATGTCGGAGCTGCTCGAGTACCCGCTCACGATCTTGATGTCGACCCCGAGGAACTCCTTGAGCAGCAGGGGAAAATCGTAGGTATTGGCGCCCGGGCCGGTCGCGCCGGCGACGAGCGTCTTGCCCGACTTCCTGAACTCATCGAACGTCCGGTACGGCAGATCGCTGCGGATCGCCAGGATTGTCGATTCGCTGGCGGCCGACCCGATCCACGCGAACTTGGTCTGGTCGAACTTCACCCCCGGCACGTTGGTGAGCTGCGCGAGCACGAGGTTGCGGTTGAACGTCCCGATGGTCAAACCGTCCGGCTTTGCGATGTTGTAGACGTGGTTGGCCGCGGTGATGCTGTTGGCGCCCGGCATGTTCTGAACGATCACGGTGGGCGTACCCGGCAGGTACTTCGGGATGTGCCGGGCCAGGACGCGTGCCACGCGGTCGTATCCCCCGCCCGTCTTGAACCCGACCACGATGGTGATGGTCTTGCCCTCGAACGACTGGGCCGCGGCGTCGAGGGGGGCGACCGCCGCAATTACCAACAATGCAATCAGCGAAAACGTGCTCTTGATCATGGGATCCTCCTCCTTTTCGAGTCGTTGCCCCGGCCATCGCGGACCCTGCTGGCACCGGCCACGTTGCGGGGGAATATATGATAGCAGTGGGGCGGTATTCTGTGCCCCGCTGCCATCACCAGCCGGCGATGAGCTCAGGCGATGGCTTCGCGACCCCGCGCTCCACGCGCTTCACCGCCTCGTTCATCTTCACGTGGGTCGGCGCGTGAACGCCGATTTCCGCCCCCCGCGTCGCGACGTAGCCGTTGATGTAATCGGTCTCGGTGCGGCGGCCCTTGGCGATGTCCTG
>DATICE010000178.1:0-4889 GCA_035456985.1 Burkholderiales bacterium
GTCGCGGGAAGCGGCGGCATCCAGCTGTAGGTGCCCTTGCGCACGAGCATGTCGGCGCTGCTGATGCCGATGGCCTGCGCGCGCACGCGTGCTTCGCCCGCGGCGGGTTCCGGCACGGGCTTCTCCACGAGCTCCAGCACCTCCGGTCCGCCGGCCTTTAGCATCTGGATCACTTTCATATGGCGTATTATGGCGCGCGGGAGGAGACCGACATGAAAAAACGCGTCCGGATCGTGGCCACGTTCGCAGCGCTGCTGTCCGCTATCCCTGGTCTCGTCGCGGCACAGGCGTATTCCTCGAAGCCGCTGCGGATCATCATCCCGTTCGCGCCTGGCGCCGCGACCAGCACGCCCGGGGATTTCGCCGCCTATATCAGGACCGAGCAGGCGAAGTGGGGGCAGGCGATCAAGGACAGCGGCGCGCGCGTAGATTGAAAGTAGAGCCCGGCCACAACTGGACCGCTGCGATCGCGGCGCGCCTCGCGCAGGAGACCTACGACAGCCTGAATGCCGAGACGGTCGCGAGCGTGAAGCGCCTGATCGCGGACGGCATCGCGGTCGCTGTCGCCGGCAGCCGCGAGCCTGCGCCTGCGATCGTCGCGGAGCACGTGCGCGCGCTCGAGGCGAAGCCGGAAGCGACCGTCTGGGGCTACGGCTACAAGACGACAGCCCAGCACGCGGCGTACTGCAACGCCGTGTCGATGCACGTGCTCGATTACGAGCCGATGTCGAGCCCGCCGACGCACGCCGTGTCCCCCACCGTGCCTGCCGCGCTCGCACTGGCCGAAGCGCTCGGTGCAAGCGGCCGCGAAGTGGTCGCGGCGTGCGCGAAAGGCTTCGAGCTGCAGGGACGCGTGCTGCTCGCTTCGAGTCACGAGCGCGGGGCCCTGCCGTTCCATACGCCGGGAGTGGTGGGCGTCATGGGCTCGACGGCCGCTGCGGCGCATCTGCTCGGGCTGGAACCGCCACAGATCGTGTACGCGCTGGGCGCCGCGGCATCACGATGCGGCGGCCTGCCGGCGAACACCGGCTCGATGGTGAAGTGCACGCATTGCGGGAATGCCGCCGCCGCGGGCGTCGAGGCCGCTCTTCTCGCCCGGCGCGGGTTCACGGCGAATCCGAACATCTTCGAGGCGGGCGACGGATACGTGGAAACGTTCTTCCCGCGGCATTTCGACTACGACGCCCTGCTTCAGTTCGGCCGGCCCTACCGCTGCGTGGAGCCGGGGATGGCGATCAAGTTCTATCCCACCAAGTACCCGACGCACTTCGCCATCACCGCCGCGCTTGGCGTGCGCGGCAATATCGGGGACATCTCGCGCATCCGCGAAGTGCGTATTCTCACGCCGGATATCGACGATGCCGACCGGGCACGGCCGCGTTCGGGCCTCGAGGGCAGGTTCAGCTTCCAGTACACGGCTGCGGCTGCGCTGATCGATGGCCGGGTCGGGATCGATTCCTTCAGCGACGCGCGACGTTTTCGCCCGGACATGGAGTCCTTGCTGGCGAAGATCAAGGTAGTGCGCGACCCGGGCCGCTCCCGGGACACGCGCAACATGCAGGTGGACGTCGAAGTCGTCATGGACGACGGAGCGATCCATCGCGGCACGTGCAGCGCGCCGCCTGGAACGTGGGGACAACCGGTGGATCCCGCTCAGCATCGCGAGAAGGTGCGCGATTGCCTGAGCGTTCGCCTGGACGAAGCGCGCCGGGAGCGCGTGCTCGAATCCCTTGCGAGGCTGGAGGAGCTCTCGCCCGGCGATCTCGCCCGATTGATCGCGCTGCTCGCTTGAACGGGGCGGACTACGGGCGCTACCTTGCGGCGCGCCAGCCGGAGTTCGCCCGCTTCATCGCCGACCTCGGCCTCGTCGCCAGGAAGCAGTTGCGCGCGGGCCGCGACCCGGCGCGGCCGGTCACTCGGCCTTGATGTTCCGCTCCTTGATCACCCGCGCCCATTTCACCTGCTCGGTCTTGAGGTAGGCGATAGTCTGCTGCGGCGTGGTGTAGAAGGGATCCATGCCGCCCTTCTCGAAGCGCTCCAGGATGCCGCGATCCGAGAGGGTGGCTTTGACCTTTTCGTTCAGCGTCTTGATGATCGCCGCCGGGGTCGCCCTGGGCGCCGCGATGATGTGCCACGCCACCATCTCGAACCCGGGCAGTCCGGCCTCGGCGACGGTCGGGAGGTTCGGAAGCGCCGACGAGCGCTTGAGGCTGCTGACGGCCAGCGGGCGCAGCCGGCCCGCCTCGGCGAGGCGCGCGGTCTGCGTGATGTTGGAGAAGCCGACCTGTACTTCGTTGCTCACCACCGCGGCGAGCGCCGGGCCGCCGCCCTTGTATTGAATCGCGCGGATCCCGGTGTGGGCCATCAGGTTGAACAGCTCGCCGGTGATGTGCGCGTTGGTGCCGATGCCCGAGGAGGCATAGATAAGCTGGCCGGGGCGCGACTTCGCGAGATCGATCAGCTCCTTCACGGAGTGGACCGGGAGCGACGGATTCACCGAGACCGTCGTCGGCACCTGGGAGATCATCGAAACCGGCATGAAATCCTTCAGGGGATCGTAGCCGGCTTTCTTGTAGAGCATGGGGCTGGTGACGAATGCGACGGTGTGCACGAGCAGCGTGTAGCCGTCCGGGGTGCTGTCCTTGACGATCCGCGTCCCGATCTGGCCCGAGGCGCCGCCGCGGTTGTCGATGACGACCTGCTCCCCGAGCAGGTCCGAAATCTTGTCCTGGATGGCGCGGGCGTTGAAATCCGTGCTGCCGCCGGGCGGAAACGGCGCGATCACGCGTATCGGCCTCGACGGGTAGCGTTCCGCCGCGTGCAAGGGCAGGGCGGTGGCCGCCAGAACTACGGCAGTCAACAAACCGAGCCGGGTGGAGCTGAGATAAGTCCTTTCCATGGTCTTCCTCCTATATCGTTATCGAGCGGCATCGAGGCCGTCTCTTCAGCCAGTATATCTAAGTCCCCTCCTGCTCGACGAGTGCCTGCGCAGCGGGCGGGGTAGTGGAAGGTAGTATGGCGGTATGACCGAAAGGGAGCCTTGGCTTGCGCTACTGGCCCCGTTGCCCGCAGAGGGCGGCGAGTGGACTCAGGAAACGCGGACGGACCCCGCTTTGGCCGGCTGGACCCAGGTCCGCCTCGTGCTGGGCAACGGCGTCACCGGCCTGCGGGTACTGACGGCAATGTTCGACCCCGAAGGCCGGCCGGGCAGCGTGAGCGACCTCATTGCACGGGACGGCGGCCGCCACCAGGAAACGGCCGGCGGGCGCATCGAGCGCGACGGCCGGATGCGCGCTACTTACTGGCTCACGGAAGGCGATCAGCACACCCCGCGCGCGCTCACGCCGCAAGAGGAGGAGGGGTTGCGGCGGCTTGCGGCTGAGTTGCAGCTCAGGTGCAAACTTTAATGCGGTAACCAGTTGCGTCGTCCTGTCCGGCAGCGCACTGTATCGGCGCGATCGGCTTTACCTGGTGGTGTCGGCTTACGGCCAGAAGCGGACGTTGTGTCTCAATACAATCCCGAGCAGCTCGGACATGAAGGTCATGCCGGGCGTCGCGTATGACAGCGTCAAGTAACGTGATAATCCTCACGAATGTCATGTACGCAATCACAAAACGTCGCTCTAATTCATACCCGCTATCTGCAAGAAAAATTAGGATTCATCCCAACATGTAATTCCAAACATAACGCAAATTTCTAAATTCACCGGCGAGCACTGGTAATCGCCATGAAAAAATTATTGTTACTTAAGTTTCCAGGCAGGTTGCTGCTGTCGACGATAGTTGGGTTACTCATCGTATTTGGAACATTGCTCCTCGATTCTTATTATTTCTGGCGGCAGAAAAATGACCTTGAATTTGTGTGGCTGGGGCTGAGGACCGGTGATTTGGAATTCATACCTTACTTCTTGTTATTCACGTTAATAGCTTTCCTAACGCTATCCGGCAGTAGGCTCGTCCAAATCGAAGCACATTTAGGCTGGAAGCGCCTTTCGCTGCTTATTGGTGGGCTTGCGGCACTAATCGCCCTGACAAGCGTAGTCGTTTCTAATTCGGGATTGTTTTATTCAGTTCCAAAGGCGGTGGCGGCCGTACTCTCCTGGCCCCTGGCGGCCTGGTCGCTGGGAATCCTAATGGTGCTTGGCGGGAAACGAATTGTCAGGTGGATTGCAGAGGGATTTGGCTCCCGTGCTTTGGATATAGATGCAACGACGCCGCAAGACAAGAGGATTTCGTCAGCCGAGACTAAGCCGCCGATCGAGCATTCTCCGCCGACAAGGTTGTCCCAAGAGACCGCACGACTGGTTGAAGAGTCACGTTTGCCTGCTTTTTCAAACGCGCCGGCGGTCGCTACGAGCGACGACAAACCCAAGCACCTCATTTCGCCGGGGCTCAAAACTACGCTAGTTGCCATCATTAGCGCCGTGGTGGCATGGGCACTCGGGATCTGGCTCGTTGGAATCGCGGATGTTACCTACCTGACAGCTGAAGGTGTCGTCAATATGACCGACCCGAATGCGGTATCAGCAGCGGTCAATGATCCAACCTTTACTAGCACGACGGCGTGGGGTGGACTAAAACTGGAGGGCCTACATTGGCCTTTTGTGCTTCCTTACTTACTGGCGGGCGTTACATTTCTCAGTGTCATAACGTTTTGGTTTGCAACTCGCCACCGCAAGAAGCTTTAGCGAGACTCGTCACCGCATTTGTAGTGCTTCTTAGAACTTGGATTGTCATACCGATGCGCGCCTTGTTTGCTCTTTTTCTAATCCTTTCGGGTGCTATCGCAAGTGCACAGGGCGTCGTATATCCGGGGATGCCCAAGCTGAAGGATCACGTCAGCGAGAAATATCGAGTCTCTATCAGTTTTCCAGAGAATTGGGATTTAG
>DATICE010000179.1:0-3131 GCA_035456985.1 Burkholderiales bacterium
TACTTCGACGCGCTTTTCTGCAACCTCATCGGCGCGGGAGAGGCCGCCGGTATTCTCGACTCGCTGCTCGACCGGCTCGCGACCTACAAGGAGAAGATCCTCGCCATCAAGAGCAAGATCAAGGCGGCGCTGTTCTATCCCCTGGCGATCGTCGTGGTGGCGATCGTCATCACGGCGATAATCATGATCTTCGTGATCCCGGCGTTCAAGCAGGTGTTCACCAACTTCGGCGCCGACCTGCCGGGTCCGACGCTGTTCGTGATGGCAATCTCGGACTTCTTCGTCGAATACTGGTACGCCCTCGGCTTCGGCGTCGTCGGCGGCGTCTACGCCTTCTTCTGGACGTGGAAGCGCTCGATAAAGATGCAGATTTTCATGGACCGCGTGCTGCTGAAGGTGCCGGTATTCGGCCACCTGGTGCGCATCTCGTGCATCGCGCGCTGGGCGCGCACGCTCGCCACCATGTTCGCCGCCGGCGTGCCGCTGGTCGAGGCGCTCGAATCGGTGGCCGGCGCCTCCGGCAACTACGAATATTACGTGGCAACCAAGAAGATCCAGGCCGAGGTGTCCACCGGCTCGAGCCTCACCTCCTCGATGCAGGGCACCGATGTCTTCCCCAACATGGTGATCCAGATGGTGGCGATCGGCGAGGAGGCAGGCTCGCTCGACGCCATGCTGTCCAAGGTCGCCGACTTCTTCGAGGCGGAAGTGGACGACGCGGTCGAGGCGCTGTCGAGCCTGATGGAGCCCATGATCATGGTGGTGCTCGGAACGCTCATCGGCGGCATGGTCGTCGCCATGTATCTGCCCATCTTCAAGATGGGCCAGGCCGTCTAACGGCAGGATTCGGGGTCGAGGATCGAGGATTCAGGGAAACAGCGTGACGGCGTTCTCTGGATCCTGAATCCCGAATCCTGAATCCTTGATGTTTCCCGCTTCCTTTTACGCATATCCGGCGTTTTTCGTCACCGTCGCGGCGCTGTTCGGGCTGATCGTCGGCAGCTTCCTCAACGTCGTCATCCACCGCCTGCCGAAGATGCTCGAGCGGCGGTGGCGCTCCGAGTGCGCGGAGCTCACCGGCACCCCTTCCCCGACCGCCGAGCGCTACGACCTCGTCAAGCCGCGTTCCGCCTGCCCGCAGTGCGGACACATGATATCGGCGATGGAAAACATCCCGCTGGCGAGCTACATCGCCCTCAGGGGAAAATGCTCCCATTGCGGCGCCAGGATCTCGCTGCGCTACCCCGTCGTCGAGGCCCTGTCCGGAGCGCTCGCAGGCTACATCGCCTGGCGCTACGGCCTCGGCGCCGCCGCGCTGGGCGCGGCTCTCTTCGCGTGGGCGATGATCGCGCTCGCCTTCATCGATCTCGACACCTTCTACCTGCCCGACAGCATCACGCTGCCGCTGCTGTGGGCGGGCCTCCTGTTCAACGCCGGCGGCACCTTCACCGACCTGCACTCAGCTGTCATCGGCGCTGCGGCCGGCTACGTTGTGCTCTGGGCCGTGTTCTGGGCCTTCAAGTTCGCGACCGGGAAGGAAGGCATGGGCTACGGGGACTTCAAGCTGCTCGCCGCGATCGGGGCGTGGCTCGGCTGGAAGATGTTGCCGCTCACGATCCTCGCGTCGTCTCTCGTCGGCGCGGTGGTGGGCATCGGGTTGATCGTGTTCGCAAAGCATGCGCGCGAGAAGCCGATACCGTTCGGTCCCTACCTTGCCGTCGCCGGCCTGATCGCCATGTTCTGGGGCGAGCGGATCAACAAGTACTACCTCGATCTCTTCTAGCATGCCGTTCTGCGTCGGACTCACCGGCGGCATCGGCTCGGGAAAATCCGTTGTGTCCGACATGTTCCAGGCGCTCGGCGCGGTGGTGGTGGATACCGACGAGATTTCGCGCGCGCTGACCGCCCCGGGCGGCGCCGCGATCGCCGGGATACGGGAGCAATTCGGTCCCGGCTCGATTGCCCCCGACGGCGGCCTCGACCGCGAGCGGATGCGGCTGCTGGTGTTCCGGGACGCGCAATCGCGGCAGCAGCTCGAGGCGATCCTGCACCCGCAGATCCGCGCCCGCACGCGCGCAGCCATCGACGCCGCACGCGCGCCCTATGTCATCGTGGTGGTGCCGCTCCTGTTCGAGACCGGAGCCTGCATGGAGCTCGTCCGGCGCGTGCTGGTCGTGGACTGCGACGAGGCGGAGCAGGTGCGCCGCGTCACAACCAGCAGGGGGATCGCCGCGGAGGAAGTGCGCCGGATCATGGCGACGCAACTGCCGCGCGCCGAGCGCCTGCGGCGGGCCGACGACGTGCTTCATAACGACCGCGGCATCGAGGCGCTGCGCGGCCAGGTCGGTGAGCTCCATGCCCGCTATCTCGAGCTCGCGCGCCGGGCCTGAGCGCAGGAGCGTGGTGCCCGCCGCCGCCAACAGGTGCTTTATATTTCTGAGGTTTTGATGAATACTGGCCACGCATCAGAATCCAACCGGACCGCCGCCGGCCATCCCAAGGTGATCAGCTACGAACATCCACTGAGCGAGCGCGTGCGCACGCTGCTGCGGCTCGAGGACCTGTTCGAGCGCGTCGATTATTTCCTGCACAAGAACGACGCGCACGAGCATCACGTCGCCCTGCTCTCGATCTTCGAGATCCTGGAGGTATCGGGGCGCGCCGACCTCAGGTCCGACCTGCTGCACGAGCTGGAGCGCCAGAAGCACTCGCTCGAGTCGCTGCGCGACAATCCCGAGGTCTCGGGGGAAGCGCTCGACAACGTGCTCTGGCAGATCGACCAGTCCTCATCGCGGCTCATCAAGTCCCCGGGCAGGATCGGGCAGGAACTGAGGGAGAACGAGTGGTTGATGAGCATCCGGCAGCGCACCGGGATCCCCGGCGGCGTCTGCGAATTCGACCTGCCCTCCTACCATTACTGGCTGCAGCAGGGGGCGGAACAGCACCGCCACGATCTGCAATTGTGGCTTGCGCCCTTTCTGCCGATGCGGGACGCCATCGCGATCGTGCTGCGGCTGCTGCGCGAGTCGGGCAAGACCACCTCGCAGATTGCCTACCAGGGCGTCTACCAGCAGATGATGGCGGGGCGGCTCTCGCAGATGCTGCGCATCCGGCTGAAGCGCGAGTACCAC
>DATICE010000180.1:0-2656 GCA_035456985.1 Burkholderiales bacterium
TCCCGTGGTCGCCGCCGAGGATGCCGACGCTGCCGTAATCGCCCTTGTGGCTGTTGCGCGCGCGCGGCGCGAGGACGCCGTTCAGCACTTCGCCGCCGATCAGGAGACCTTGCGCCGGCCGAAGCTTCTGCGCATCGAGCCCGAGCTCGCTCACGTGGATATCGCCGCAATGATCGGGGCCGTCGAGCGTGAGAAGCCCGGGCTTCAGAGCGATAAAGGTGACGGTATGGGTCGCGCGGATCGCGCTGCCCATCACGCGCCCGGTATCGGACTGGAGCCCGCTCGGCACGTCCAGGGCGAGGACCGGCGCGTGGAGCCGGTTGACCGCCGCGATCCACTCGGCTTGGCGCCCGGTCACCTCGCGCTCGAGCCCGATGCCGAAGATGCCGTCGACCACCAGCCCCCAATCCTGGGCCGTGGGCAAGGCTCCGGCAATTGCGCCGCCAGCGGCGCGCCAGGCGCTCAACGCGGCCGACGCATCCGCTGAAAGCTTGCTTTCATTGCCCGCGAAGACGACGGAGACATTGAAGTACCACTGCTTGAGGTGGCGCGCCACGACAAAGGCATCGCCGCCGTTGTTGCCCGGCCCGGCCAGAACCAGAACGGGCTTTCCGGTACCGCTCGACGCCTCACGCGCGATTTCCGCCGCCGCGAGTCCGGCTCTCTCCATGAGTTGCGGGGGTGCGGGCGCTGCCGCAGCGGCAGCTTCGACGGCACGCACGTCTGCGGTGCTATAGATCGGCGTGTTATGGGCCAAGCGTACGGTCATAAGTGCGTGTATTCTAACGTGAATGATGTCGCGCTCGCGGCGGCGCGGCGCCGTTTCGTGTAAAATGCTTTTTTAGCGACTTCGATTCCGCCACATGTCGCAGATCCTGAGGCTGAGAGGAGGAAACGCCCTCTCGACCTTTCGCTCAAGCAGGCTCGTCAGCTCCCTTCGTTCCTCCGTTTCGCGTGTCACCGCGGCTCACGCCGAGTTTCGTCATTTCGTCGAGCTCGCGCGCGAATTGTCAGATGCAGAGGCGCGACGCCTCGATCTCATCCTGACCTATGGCCCGGCCGGGGTGCCGGCTGCGGCGCGCGGGGACCTCATGCTGGTCGTGCCGCGCTTCGGCACCATTTCCCCGTGGTCGTCCAAGGCGACCGATATCGCGCATCACTGCGGGCTCGAGGCGGTTCGCCGCATCGAGCGCGGCGTGGCGTACTTCATCTCGACGCGGGACGGCGAGCCGCTTTCCGCGGGCGATCGGGCGGCGCTGGCGCCGCTGATCCACGATCGCATGACGGAGACGGTGCTCGGCCTCCTCGAGGACGCCGACCAGTTGTTCGAGCGCTTCACGCCGAAACCGCTCGCGACAGTGGATGTTCTTGGCGGGGGGATCGCCGCGCTCGAGCGGGCGAACCTGGAAATGGGGCTCGCGCTGTCGCAGGACGAGATCGAGTACCTCGCCGGGCAATTCAAGCGCATTGCCCGCAACCCGACGGATGTCGAGCTGATGATGTTCGCGCAGGCGAACTCCGAGCATTGCCGGCACAAGATCTTCAACGCGCAGTGGGTGGTCGACGGCATGCCGGAATCCGAGACGCTGTTTGGCATGATCCGCACGACACATGCGAAGAATCCGCGCGGCACAGTAGTCGCCTACGCGGACAACGCCGCCGTGATGGAGGGGGCGACCATCGGGCGCTTCTACCCGCGAGAGGACGGCGCGTATCGCGCGACGCCGGAGCTCACGCACACCGTGATGAAGGTAGAGACGCACAACCACCCCACGGCGATTTCCCCCTTTCCGGGCGCGGCGACGGGGGCCGGGGGTGAGATCCGCGACGAGGGCGCTACCGGGTGCGGTGCCAAGCCCAAAGCCGCACTCGCCGGGTTCAGCGTATCCAATCTCCACATCCCGGATTTCATCCAGCCGTGGGAGAAAGACGGCGGCATCGGGCGGCCGCAGCGCATTGCTTCCGCCCTGAGAATCATGCTCGAGGGCCCGATCGGCGCCGCATCCTTCAACAACGAATTCGGCCGGCCCACCCTGGCCGGCTACTTCCGCACCTTGGAGCAGCGGGTAGCGGGCGAGGTGCGGGGCTATCACAAGCCGATCATGATCGCCGGCGGCATCGGCAATCTCGCCGCGCGCCACGCGCACAAGCGCGAACTCGGCCCCGGAGCGGTCCTGATCCAGCTCGGCGGTCCCGGCATGCGGATCGGGCTCGGCGGCGGAGCGGCCTCCAGCATGGGCACCGGCGCCAATCTGGAGGATCTCGATTTCGACTCGGTGCAGCGGGGCAATGCCGAAATCCAGCGGCGCGCGCAGGAGGTCATTGATCGCTGCTGGGCGCTGGGTGATGCCAATCCGATCCGGTCGATACACGATGTGGGCGCCGGGGGCCTATCCAACGCGCTGCCCGAGCTGGTGCATTCCGCGCGGCGTGGCGGGCACTTCGACCTGCGCAAGATTCCGAATGACGAGCCCGGGATGTCGCCGCTCCAGATCTGGTGCAACGAGGCGCAGGAACGCTACGTCCTGGCGATAGCCCCGTCGGACCTCGAGCGCTTTCGTGCCATTTGCAGGCGCGAACGCTGCCCGTTCGCGGTGATCGGGGAGGCGCGCGCGGACGGGCAGCTCGTCGTAGCCGACCCGCTGTTCGGCAACCG
>DATICE010000181.1:0-4514 GCA_035456985.1 Burkholderiales bacterium
CGATGATGCGGATCGGCTTGACCGGATAGGCGGCAGGCTCCACCCATTGCGTCGCCACGCACGGCGTCGCCGCCGCGAACGCCGCCACGGCACCGACCGCAGCCGGCGCGGCGCCGGCGCACAGGAAACGAAGAAAACGGACTGCGCCCATGCTTTCCCCGAGCCGCCCCACGATAGCGTGCGCGGTGCTGGACATCAAGCATTACCCATTCGGACGTCGCGCTCCAGTCGCAAAAAACAAAACCACTCCCCTCCTTTTCAAGGAGGGGTGGATGCGAAGCAGACGGGGTGGTTACGTGGAAACGCCCTGCTCCAACCACCCCGCCCGCTGGCGCGGGCACCCCTCCTCGGGCAGGAGGGGAGTTCATTTGTAACGCGCCCTTAGGGCTTGATTCCGAGCAGCTTCGCCGCCGTCTCGCCGAGCATCATGCGGCGCTCCTTGTCGGTAAAGCCCGGCGTCTTGAGAATGTGGTCGACCGACTTGCTCTGCCACGGGATCGGATGGTCGGTGCCGATGACGAGCCGGTTCGAGCCCACTTCCGCGGCGAGGTGCCGCAGCGCTTCCGAGGTGAAGACCAGCGTGTCGTAATACATGTTCCGCAGGTACTCCGTCGGCTTTTTCTTGAGCTTCACGCCGGTATCCATGTCGGGCGCGACGCGCAGACAGTTGTCGGAGCGCGGCGCGTACGACGGCAGATAGCCGCCGCCGTGCGCCGAGCAGATCTTGAGTCCCGGGAAGCGGTCGAGCGTGCCTTCGAAGATCAAGTGCGAGAGCGCGATCGTGGTGTCGAGGGGATTGCCGATGGTGTTCGCGAGCCAGCCGTTGCCCTTCAACCGCGGCGCGAGATCGGGCGTGCTCTGTGGGTGGATGAAGATCAGGATGCCGAGCTCCTCGGCCTTCGCCCAGAACGGGTGGAACATCGGGTCGGAGAACTCCTTCCCGGCGACGCTCGCGCCCACGGCAGCGCCGCGCAGGCCCAGGCGCTTCACCCCGTCCACCAGCTGCTGCACCGCGAGATCGGGATACTGGAGCGCCACCGACGCGAACGCGACGAAGCGGTCGGGATAGGTCGCGCAGAATTCGGCGAGCCGCTCGTTCTGAATCTTTACGACCTGCGCCGCGACGTCGCGCTGCGCGCGGTACCACTGGGGGTTGATGCTGAGCGCCTCCATGTCGATGCCCTGCTCGTCCATCTCGGCGATGCGGCGCGCTCCGACCTGGTCGATCCCCGGCCCCCGCTGCGCTTCCCTCGTGACTCCCAGCAGCGCCATCGCCTCCGGGATGATGCAATGCGCGTGCACGTCTATGGTCTTGACGCGCTTGCCGCCCACCTTGACGATGCGGCGGCGCGCGGCCGGTTTCGAGCGCCCCGTAGCCTGCGCGCCTGCGCGGTCTTGCATCCGTGCCGGCGCGGCGGCGAGCGCTTCGCAGCCCGTAAAAACAATGCCGGGCAGCGCGCTGGCCTTGTTCGGTTTGAGCTCGGTGAGGGTATGCATCATTTTCTCCCTGTCTGAAAGTCCGAAAAGCCGCAAGTATACGGCGGAACGGCGCCCGGCAAGTCGTGGGGGGACGGTCAGGCAGGCGCGCGGCGCCTGCGCAACTCGCGGCCGATGAGGAAGGCGCCGAGCGCGAGTCCGGTGATATCGGTCACGAGGGCGCCGGGGAACATGTCCGCGGGGATCAGCGTCAGCACGCCCGCCATGATGAACAGCGCCCGAGATCCGGCCGCGACCGGCGCATAGAAGTAGCCGACCACGCCGATCGTGCCAAGCCAGATGCCGAGCGAGGCACTGAGGACCGCCCACGCGATCGTGAGCGGCGCGCCCTGCATCAGCAGGCTCGGCGAGAGCGCGAACAGGAACGGCACGATGTAGGCCGCCCAGCCGATGCGGGTCGCGGTCCAGCCGGTCTTGTCCACGTCGGATCCGGCAATGTTGGCGGCGGCGAAGGCGGAGAGCGCGACCGGCGGCGTCACCATCGACATCACGCCGAAATAGAGCAGGAACATGTGCGCGGCCATCGGCGTGATGCCGACCTTCACCAGCGCCGGCGCGATGAGCGTCGCCATGATGATGTAGACGCCGACCGTCGGCAGCCCCAGGCCGAGCACGATCGCGATCACCGCGGTCAACGCGAGCATCAGCGGCACGCTTTCGCCGGTCGCGGCAAGGAGCTGCAGCGTCATGCCGAACGCGAGCCCCGTGATGTTGAGGATGCCGATGAACATGCCCGAGACTGCGCAGATGAGGATGAGATCCACCACCGCGCTCCCCGTCGAGACGATCGCCTTGACGAGATCCTTCAGCGGCACGCGCTCGCCCTTGTAGCCGAAGGCGAGCGAGAGGGCAATCAGCACTCCGGCGGCGAGCAGCGCGCAGTACTCCGCGCGCAGGTTCAGCGCGACGAGCGCATAGACCAGGACCACGAACGGCAGCGGGAAGTACCATCCCGCCCTGAGCACGGGCGCGAGACGCGGCAGCCGCCCCGCCGGCTCGCCCCGGATGCCGCGCTTCGCGGCCTCGACGTCCACCTGGAAGAAGAGCGCGAGGTAGTAGAGGAACGCAGGGATGATGGCGGCGATCATCACCTCGACGTAGGGCACGCCCAGCACCTCCGCCATGAGAAAAGCCGCGGCGCCCATCACCGGCGGCATCAGCTGCCCGCCGGTCGAGCCGACCGCCTCGATCGCGGCGGCGATTTGCGCCGGGTAGCCCGAGCGCTTCATGAGCGGGATGGTGACGACGCCGACCGCGGTAACGTTCGCCACGGCGCTGCCGGAGATCATGCCGAAGAAGCCGGAACCCACCACCGCGACCTTGGCCGAGCCGCCGCGGTAGCGCCCCATCCACGCGCGCGCAAGGTCGGTGAAGAACTCCGAGCCGCCGCAGCGGCCAAGGAGCTGGCCGAGCAGGATGAACGGCACCACGACGAGGATCCCGATCTGGAGCGTTGCCCCGAGGAGGGCGTTGGTGTCGAGGCTGAGATAGACCAGCAGCCGGGTGAAATCCACCGGCCGCGACTGGAAGATGCCCGGGAGGTGGTGCCCGAACATGGCGTACACGACGCCCGCGAGCGTGAAGCCGACGAGCGAGAGGCCCGCAATGCGGCGCGTTCCCTCCCAGACCAGCAGGCACAGCGCCGCTGCCATCAGGATGCCGTCGAGCGGCCGGGCGGTGAGCTCGGTGGAGAGCTGCGGGTAGCGCCACGCAAGGTGGAGGCAAAGCGCGAGGCCGCCGAAGCCGGCGGTGAAGTCCCACCACGCCGGCCGCGCGCGCGTGATGAGAAAGCAGATCGCGATCGCGAAGCCGAGCACCACGAGCAGCAGCTGCTCGGTGTAGAGATTGAGGCCGAGGACCGAGCGCTGCAGGTCGAGCACCCACCCCACCACGCAAGCGACGAGGAGCGCCTGGAGGACGAACAGCGTGCGGGTGTGGGGCCGCTTCCCGGCGGGGCTTTCCTCGATGAACTCTTCAGACATCGACGGGCGTCACTTCGCGCCGATGCCCTTGTCCTTGTAATACTTCACCGAGCCGGGGTGGAACGTCGCCGGCATCGTCTTGTGCATGCCGTCCGGGTTGAAGCTGTTGAATGCGCGCAGGCTCTCCACGAGCTTCGCCTTGTTCTCGTACATCGCCTTGGCGATCTTGTAGACGGTGTCGTCCTTGACGTGCGCGCCGACCGCCACCAGGTAATCGTAGGCCATCAGCTTGGTGGGGCCGTCGAGGCCGATGAACGCGGGCGAGGGCTTCACCTCGGTGACATAGGCGTAGGGCATCAGCGCGCGCATCGCGGCCACCGCGGCGGGATCGTCCGGCACCGGCAGGTAGCGGATGCCGCCGACCGCCTTGTGCACCTCGGCCACCTTCGCCGCGCCGATCGCGAAGAAACCGCCGTCGATCTTGCCTTCCATGAAGTCGTCGGCGCCGCGGATCACGTTGGGCACCAGCACCGGCACGATGTCCTTGTTGCTGAGGCCGCCGGTGGCGAGGATCGCGCTCACGATCCGCTCCAGCGTGACCTGCGCGGTGAAGCCGTAGGGCACGCGCTTGCCCTTCAGGTCGGCGAGCGTCTTGATTGGCGAGTCCTTGCGCACGAATATGCTCGAATAGAGCGGGAAAATCACGCCGAGCACGCGCAGGTTCGCCTGCTTGCGCCCGGCATAGGGCCCTTCCCCGTTCACGGCCTCCTGCATTTCGAGCACGTTGCACACGGTGAGATCGAGCTCGCCGGTGTTCACCAGCGGCAGCACCGCGCTCGAGCCCGAGTACGGCTGCACGCGGCTCTGGATGCCTTCGGTCTCGGCGATGGTGCGGGCGATCGCCGAGCTCATGTTGTAGCCGATCGAGCCCTGCGGCGCGCTGCCGAAGCCGAGCGCCTGCGCGTGTGCGCCCACCGCAAAGAACACCGCGGCGGCAAAAGCCAGGATGCGTGTCATTGTCCCCTCCGTTGGATAGGCGTTTCGGCCGGCCAATTTAGCAAACGCCCCGCCGCGCGGCAATTACGGGTTGCGAAG
>DATICE010000182.1:0-9935 GCA_035456985.1 Burkholderiales bacterium
CGACGGGCTGTGCGAAGCCTTTTACCGCAGTCTGATGCAGTGCTATCAACGCCGCGGCGAGCGCGGCGAAGCGCTCGCGACCTATGAGCGGCTGCGCACCATGCTGGCGACCCGCCTCAAGTCCATGCCGTCGCAGGAAACCCAGGCCATCTATTCCGCGCTGCTTACGTAATCAGGGCCGCCGGACGGTCGTCTTGAATTCACGTTCGACCTCGGCCCACATCTTCCTCAGCGCGATCCGAACGGCAGTCGGAGGCAGGTATTCCCTGCGGGGGAACCCCGTCTGCGGCGGCGCGACCTCGCGCATGCGCGCGGTGAACGAAATCGCGGTACCGGCCGGAACTTCGACTACCGTTGCGTTGATCAGGATCTCCAGGCCTCTCGGCTCAAATGTGAAAAAATGGCGAAACAGGCCGACGTGAGGTCCGATGATCTGACGCGTCCTCGGAAGGTCGGCCTCGGCCGCCTCATTCCACTCCGCGTCATTGAGCGGGCGCGGCGCGGGCCCATAGACGTTGACGTAACCGAGCACCGGGTCCTGGGCCTCGACCGTCATGCCAAGCCGTGCCATGCTCACCCGGACCGCATCGTAGGCTTCGGCACGGCTCACCCTGTATACCCGCGTACCGTCTTTCGCAAGGATGGCTTCGTAGTCCGCGCGAAACGCCGCGTTGATGGCGTTGACCGCGTCGCGCTTGTCTTCCGTCGTGATGCAGCCCGACATCAGCAACGCAGTCGCAATGCACCATCCGGCGACCCGGCAACCGCTCACGATGTTGAAGACTCTCGTTCCCATGAGCGCAATCCCCGGCGTCAGCGCGGCCGCCAGTTCTGAACCACGCTATCAGCCTGCCGGATTTCGGCCGGCTGCAGCAGCTTGGCTATCCTGTCGCGCTCGGTTGACGCGGTAGTGCTTCCCCCTTGTGCCGCGAGACTGTACCAGATGTAGGCCTGGTTGTTGTTCCTCGGGACGCCCATTCCGTCCGCGTACATCTCGGCCAGCCTGTCCTGCGCCCGGGTGTTTCCGGCCTGTGCCAGGGGCCGCAGGATTTCGAGAGCTTTCTCGTACTCGCGGCGCGCCAGCGCGGCCTCTCCCAGGGCGAGCTGCTGTGCCTGAGGAGAGGGCTTGGCAACGGGAACCGTTTCGGGCGGTTTCGCCAGGGCCAGGCGCTGCTCCTGTTCGCGCCGCGCAGCGTCTGCCAGCCGCTGCTGCTCTTCCAGCCGTCTGCGCGCCTCTTCCTCCTTGCGCAGCCGCGCCTCGGCAAGTCGCTGCTTCTCCTCGAGCCGCTTGCGTGCCTCTTCCTCCTGCCGCAGCCGCGCCTCCGACAGCCGCAGATTCTCCTGGTCACGCTTCTTTTCCTCCGCCAGGCGCGCTTGCTCGTCCTGGCGCCGTTTCGCTTCCTCCAGTTTCTTCTGCTCTGCCAGCAACGCAAGTATCTCTTCACGTGCTTTTCCGTCGCGCTCCCCAACCTCCGCGAGACGCTTTTCCGCCTGTGCAAGTTGCGTCTGGATTTCCTTGATCCTCCTGTCGTCTCGCTCCGAAGTCCCGGTCCACAGGAAAACGGCAATCCCGATTGCCCCGGCGGCCATCCCGGCAATTGCCCACGGAATAGGCCCGCCCGACCAAGACCTGCGAATGACACGAGCGTCCGCCGTCAGTGCTGCCACATGAACTTCGCCGGCGGCTTGCCCCGGCACGGGGGGTGGCACCGATGGTGTCCCAGCCAACGGCGCGGCCAGTGGCGCAGCCGGCTGCCGAGCCGAAGCGGCCGGCTTCTCTGCTGCTGCGGGCGCCGCGTTTACCGCGCCCGTCTCTCCCAGCAGCTCCCGGCGCCACTCGGACACGGTCTGCGGGCGGTTTTTCTCGACGAACTCGAGCGCGTGATCGACGGCGGCGAGCAATTGGGCGGAGTAGCGGCCGCTGCCGACGTTCCGGGCGGGAACGAGGACTTCGTGCGTGCTGCCCAGGATGCCCTTGCTGCGGGTAATGGCGTCCATGGGAGGAATCCCCGCGATCGCGCGGTAGCAGGTCGCGCCGAGCCCGTAGATGTCCGTCCACGGACCCTGATTTTCCGAGGTGCTGTGGTACTGCTCGAACGCCGCGTAGCCGGGGGCGACCAGGATGGTCAGAGTATGGGCCTTGCCGAGCGCGTGGCGCGCCGATCCGAAGTCGAGCAGCACGGGGCTGCCGTCCGCGCGGATGTGGATGTTGTCCGGCTTGATGTCGCGGTGGATGAAGCCGGCGTTGTGCACCAGCTCCAGGCCGTCGAGGATCGGCAGCAGGATCCGTAGCAGGTCTCTCTCGGGAAGCGTCCCGCGCCGCTCGAGCAGCGCGGCGAGGTTGTCGCCCTCCTCGAACCGCATCACCATGTAGGCCGTGCCGTTGAACTCGAACACGGAATGCACGCGCACGATGTTCGGGTGGTCGAAGCGCGCGAGCGTGCGCGCTTCCTGAATGAACCGGTCGAGCCCCCACCGGTAACGCTCGCGCTGCCCTTCGCTCCGCGAGCGCACGGTCGAATCCGGGCGGCGCGACGCGACCTCCACCGGCAGGTATTCCTTGATCGCGACGAGCTGATCGAGATTGGTGTCGCGGGCGAGATAGGTGATGCCGAAGCCGCCCTGCCCGAGGACGCGCTCGATCGTGTACCAGTGCATCCGGTACTGCGGTTGCAGCGCGTCGGGATAGGCCTGCTCGCTCATCGAGGCACCCCCTGCCCCTGCGTTCGCGCCATCATGCGTCGTGGCGGTGCGCTAATGCATTGATCATACAACAGTTCACGCTGCGTACAGCATGTGAAACTGGGCCCGTCGTTTCTGTAGCGCAGCCGCTCTTCCGCGCCGCAGCAGCGCCTGTAAGCCATCCGTAACCAACCGGTAAGCGATCCGGAACCCGAATGGCGCCAGCATGACGGCCAGGCAGGACGGGAATCCATGAATCTGACCGCCCACATTCGATACGCGCCGCGCGCGCTGCCCCTCACGCGGGTCGCCGCGGCGGGCGCCCTGCTGCTCTTCGCGGTCCTGGTGGCATCGGAAATCCTGCGGTTGCTGGACTTCACCGATACGACGCCACGCGTCCTGCGGGCGGCATTCGTCCTGTTCACCGTGCTTGCGGCCGGCACCGCAATCATCGAGCACTACATGGCGGCGACCTCCGAGCTGCAGCGGCTGAACACCGAGCTCGAGCGCCGCATCGCCGAAAAATCCGAGGAGATCCGCAGCACCTACGCGCGCGTCGAGGAAGCCAAGCGCGAGTGGGCGCAGGTAAGCGAGCGCCAGCGCATCCTCGCCGACCTGCACGATGGTGTGGGCGCGAGCCTGGTTGGGCTGCTGCGGCACGTGCAGTCAGGAAGCGCGGACCGCGCGAGCATCGAGCGGCGGGTGCAGGAGGTCCTGCAGGAAATGCGCATCGCAATTGATGCCCTGCAGCCGCGGGATGGCGACCTTGCCGCCGTGCTCGGGGCCCTGCGCTACCGTTTGGACGACATCATCCGTTCCTCCGGCGTGCGCCTGGCGTGGGATGTGGAGGAACTGCCCGAGGTAAGCGATCTCAAGCCCTCTACCGTGTTCGCCCTGCAGCGCATCGTGCTCGAAGCGATCACCAACGCGCTCAAGCACTCCGGGGCGCAACGCCTGCGCCTCAGCGCCCGGGCAGTCTACGGGGAAGTTGAAATCCGCATCGAGGACAACGGCCGTGGATTCGATCCGTCGCACGCCGCTGCCGGGCTGGGTCTTGCCAACATGCGCGCCCGGGCGCGGCGTATCGGCGCCCGCCTCGACATTCATGCCCATTCCGGCGCGGGAACGGTCGTGCGCCTCTCGATACCCCGCCTGCCGCTCCCACCTCCTGTGCACCATCCCGAGCCCTCCCCGCGTCAGCCTCGCCAGTAACGACCCGTTTCGGGGCCTGACCCCGCGTACTGAGCTTTCGGGGATCGCATCTCGCCCATCCCATATTCATGGGAGGTCCCCAGCGCGTAAAAAGGCGCAATAATATTCGCGCGGTGAATTTTCGCGCCGAATTAACCGCCGGGGGCCTGGAGCAACCGGGCCGGAGGAGGTCCTGCGGTGACGCTCGTGTGCATGGGTTCGCGGGCACTTCATTCTGGAGCGACCGCAAGCGGGGGCAGCGAATCATGAAATGGTCGCGTCTGGCAATCCGGTGCGCGGGTATCGTCGTCATCGGATTCTCGGCCATAAACCTGACATGTGCCGAGGAGCCAGCATGGAAAACCGTTTTTGAACAGGCGGATTTCCTGTTCAGCGACGAACGCCGGCCGCCCGGAGAGTCGGCAGCCTGGCAGCCCGTCTCGCTGCCGGATCAATGGCGACACCGCATGCCGGACGGGATACGCGGGCAAGCTTGGTACCGAATCAAGTTCGATCTCACGCAAAGCCCCTCGTCCGTGCATGCCGTAGGCATCACGCATCCTCGCGCGTTTCGCACCGATTTCTTCGTGAACGGAAAGCTCGTCGGTGGAGCGGGTGATCTCATCGCTGGGGGCCGCGGACCCACTCGCGGATCCCTTTACGCCCCGGTCCCATCGTTCATGACAGCTTTACACGTCATGGTAGCGCCCCAGCTCCTTGACGCGGGCGAAAATACCATCCACGTGCGTGTGAATGCCACATCGTCTGGCGCATTCCTGCACGGGCTTCCGCGTGTGAGCTTCGGTGAAGCAAGGGCATTGCACAAGGAAAATCACGCCAGTAGTGAAATGGGACTAAATGCACAGCGCATGTTCTTTACCATGGCACTCGTCACCGGGATCATCACGCTCTTTCTCTGGTTGGCCCTACGCAGTGACAGAGTTCTGTTCTGGTACAGCGTCGCCTGCCTGACGTGGAGCCTCGTGAGCATTCCGCGTCTCGCCCTGCGCTGGATGGATTCTTTCCAGCCCCTCATTCCCGTGCTGTCATGGTTCCTGAATTACGGCCTGGTTGTCCCGGTCGTGATCCTCTGTTTACGTACCGTAAACCTCAAGTGGCGGCGCTTCGAGGCAGCGCTCTGGGCGTATCTCGCCATCGAGGCTGCGTTCCCGTTGTGGGCGACGGATAGCAGCGGACAAGGATATCTCGCTTGGGACACCGCGAATTCGGCTCTGTTGCTGGCGGGCGTTGCCGTCATTGTCTTCCGTGCCAAGCGACCATTGCGATGGTCCGTCATCCTGCAGATCGCCGCGCTGCTTTTGATGGCCGCGCTGATGTTCTTTGAGGTCATGCGTTATCTGGGCTGGGTCTACGTGGACTTCAAGGCGGTCCGTCACTATCACGTGCCGCTGATGCTGTTGGCCATCGGTGCGATGATCTTCGAGCGCCACGTCCTTGCGGTCCAGCGTACAGAGCGATCGAACCTGCAACTCAAGGAACGTGTGGCGGAAAAGGCTCGCGAGATCGAAGCGAACTATGCGCGCGTGGAGGAGGTGAGGCGCGAGCGGGCACTTGCACAGGAACGACAACGCATCCTCACCGACATGCACGACGGATTAGGTGCCAGCTTGATCGGGATATTGCGGCATGCCCACTCCGGCGGGTCCGATTGCGCAGGCATCGAGCGCCGGGTCCAGGAGGCACTCCAGGAGATGAAGATCGCGGTCGATGCCCTGAAACCAGCCGAAGGCGACATTGCCGCTGTGCTCGGCAGCCTGCGTTACCGCCTCGACAGCATGATTCGGGAAACCGGGATCCGCCTGATGTGGAAAGTGGCGGAACTGCCTCCAGTTTCGGGGCTCAGTCCCTCGACGGTCTTCGCATTGCAGCGCATTCTGTTGGAAGCGATCACGAATGTGCTGAAACACTCCGGCGCAACGCAGATCAGCTTTACCGCACGGGCACAGGGCAAGGATGAAATTAGAATCAAGGTCGAGGACGACGGAAAGGGTTTCGACCCGCTGCATCCGAGGCCCGGCCTGGGGCTCGCCAACATGCGAAATCGGGCGGCGCGTATAGGCGTAGTTCTCGAGATTCGCTCACGCCCGAGTGAAGGCACGTTGGTAGAGCTTGCCCTTCCAACCAGTCTGGCCGGCGCCGCGGCCACGTCCGCGTCGGCGGAGCCGGAGCCTAACACGCCGCAACGCGCCAAGGTGGCAGCCGGGTTCGCATCATGACGAAACTCCATATCGTTTGCCCGACCACCGCACTCGCAGGCTCCCTGGCCACAGTCGTGTTGGTAGCGGCTTTGCACGCATCAGTCCAAGCTGCCCAGCCACCCCGGAAAAACGTGTTTGACAACGCGGAGTTCGTATTGGGCACTGACGAGCGTCCGCCCGTTGACTCGGCCGCGTGGGCACAGGTATCGCTCCCCGACGAGTGGCGCCGCACCGCACCGGGCTTCGCGGGACAGGGCTGGTACCGCATCCAGTTTGAACTTGCTCGAGCACCGACCACCATGCATGCGATCCATCTTGCCTACCAGCGCTCCCAACAGGTCGATTATTTTGTGAATGGAAATCTCGTCGGCGGTTCGCGCGATGTTACAGCGAGAAATGTCGCAGGTACGTTGCTGGGACCTCAGGTCTACGTGACGGTGCCGCCACACCTGTTGCGAGCAGGCAAGAATGTGATACACGTCCGCATGCTAGCCACCTCTGCCACAGCGGCTTTGCATGGCCTCGGCCAGGTGAACTTTGGCGAGGCCCGCGAAGTACGCAAAGGGTACATCCGAGGACTCGAGCAGGAAACCCAGGTGCAACGCGCCTTTTTTGCCATGGCATTCGCAGCCGGACTGATTGCGCTATGTCTTTGGCTCGCCCGCCGCGGCGATCGCGTCATGCTTTCGCTTGCTATTACCTACCTGTCCTTGGCATTCGCGACCGCCTGGCTAAGTCCCCTGCGTTGGGTGGAGCTGCCGCCCGTGATAAGAGAGATTCTGCGAGTCTATCTAAGCTACGGGCTTCCGCCTCTGTCCGTGCTCCTATGCCAGCGCACGGCAAGCCTCCGATGGTGGCGCTTCGAGAAAGCCTTGTGGGCATACCTGGCCGCTGTGATGACCTTGCCGTTGTGGGGAACGGGCAGCGGCGAGGAATGGCGCTTGGCCGTTGATGGTATCAATATCCTCCTGTTACTGGCAGGTGCCGCGATCATCTCCTTTCATGCAGAGCGGCCGCTGCGCTGGTCCGTCATTTTGCAGCTCGTCGCGCTTTTTCTGATGGGCGCCCTCATACTATCCGAATACTTGCGCTATTTCGGCTGGGTCAGCCCAGACACTCCGATCATTCGTCACTATCACATTCTGGTGATGATTGTCGGATTTGGCACCGCCATCTTCGCTGACCACGTACTGTCCGTGTGGCGCGCGCAGAAAACGAACGTCGAGCTTGAGCGCCTCGTCGCGGAAAAAGCGCGCGAAATCGAGGCCAACCACGCGCGGGTGGAGGACGCGATGCGCGAGCAGGCACTTGCACGCGAGCGTCAGCGCATCATCGCAGACATGCACGACGGACTGGGAGCAAGCCTGGTCGCGCTGTTGCGTTTTGTTCAGGCCGAGCGAGGCGACCCCTACATCGAGCGGCGCGTCAAGGAATCGTTGCAGGAACTGCGAATCGCGATCGACGCGCTGGAACCGTCCGAAGGAAATCTCGGCGCGGTGCTCGGCAACCTACGCTACCGGCTGGAGCCGCTGCTCGAAACAACCGGTATCCGTCTCGAGTGGGAAGTGGCCGAGTTGCCGCGCATCGAAGCTCTCGAACCTACGGGCGTGTTCGCCCTTCAGCGGATCGTCCTGGAAGCTTTCGCCAACGCGCTCAAGCATTCTGGCGCAACACGCATCCATCTCTCGGCGCATCCCGCAGCCAACGGCGGTGTGGAAATTCGGGTTGAGGACAACGGCCGAGGCTTCGACACGTCACATCCGTCCGCCGGACTCGGGCTGTCAAACATGCGTATGCGAGCCGCACGCATCGGGGCGCAGGTCGAAATCTCCTCACACATCGGTAGCGGGACCATCCTACGTCTGCTCGTCCCACACCAGCTCGCGGGCTACGCCGAGGACAGGGTATCCGGCAAACCCGAGCCGCGCGTCCTGCATGGACTGATGCCGATGCCCGGGGCTGCCTGATCGGCGATTACGGTTTATCGCTGGAAGATTTCAGCAGTCCAAGCTCCGCTGCGCGCGTCACCGCGGCCGTGCCGGAGTGCACCGCAAGCTTGCGATAGCAGTTCTTGATGTGGCTGGTGACCGTGTGCATCGAGATGCCGAGCTGATCTCCGACCTCGGAATAGGTGTAGCCGCGCGAGAGCAGGCGCAGGACATCGGTTTCGCGGGCGGTCAGCGCAGATGGGGTGTCGTCGCCCGCAACGCGCCGGTCGCCGATGCGCGCCCCGGCACCCCCGCTTCGCATCTGGTTTAGCACGATACGGGCGATGCCCGGGCTCATCGGCGAGCCACCCGCGCGCAGCTCCAGGATACGGGCGATGAGATCCGCGTCGCTGCAATCCTTCAGCACGTAGCCGGTCGCGCCGGATTCGATGCTCGCAATCACGTTGCGCTCGTCGCCGAACACCGTGACCACCATGATGTCGCACTCGGGAAGGGTGCGGGCCGCGAAGCGTATGACCTCGGTGCCGTGAATGTCCGGCAAGCCCAAGTCCACGAGCAGGACATCGGGCGTGACCAGCAGCAGGCGCGCGAGCGCCTCACGCCCCGAGCGCACCTTCTCCACGACCCGGGTACGCGAATCGCGCACGAGTGCCGCGGCAAAGCGCTCGAGCATGCCGGGATCGTCCTCGACGATCATTACCCGCACAACTTCGCCCGACTGCCCGGTCATCGACGTGGCCACCGCTCCGACAGCAAATTTCCGACCTGGAAAGTGTGGGATGCCCCAGATCGCGCCCCGAAAGACTCTAACACGCGCCTGACTCCCGTCTGCTGAGCGAATCCTAGACGGAGCGGTATCCGGACGGCATCCCATGATCGTGGGATTTTCCCCGCCTTACCGGTCCCAGCACTCCACCGCACTCCCACCACCCCGCTCGCTGCGCGAGCACCCCTCCCCTTGGGCAGAAGGGGAATTCAGGTACTCTAAGCGTCTTGCAGGAGCCGTGGCCGTCACGACCATGAAGATACTGTTCATCCACCAGAATTTCCCAGCGCAATACCGCTGGCTCGCAGGGACCCTGGCGCAGGACAAGCGCTGCCAGGTCATGGCCCTGGGCGATGTGGAGAACGTCAAGCAGCGCGGCAAGATTTCCGGCGTAAGCGTGGCGGGCTATGCGCCGCCCGCATCCGCATCGGCGCACACGCACCACTATGTGAGGCCGCTGGAAGGCGCGGTGCGGCGCGGGCAGGCCGTGGTGCGCGCCTGCCTCGAGCTTCAGAAACGCGGTTTCGTGCCCGACATCGTCTACGCTCACCCGGGTTGGGGGGAGGCCTTGTTCCTGAAGGAAATCTATCCCGACGCCCGCGTCACGCTTTATTGCGAGTTCTACTACCGAGCCAAAGGCGCCGATGTGGGGTTCGATCCGGAATTTCCGGCGACCCTCGATGACTTGTGCAGGGTGCGGATCAAGAACAGCGCGAGCCTGTTGAGCCTGGAAGCCGCCGACGCCGGCATCAGCCCCACTCAATGGCAGCGCAACGCCTTTCCCTCGCCGTTCCGGGACCGGATTAACGTCGTCCATGAGGGAGTGGACACGGACGTCGTGCGACCCGATCCCCGTGCGGAAGTCGCGCTGGCGGACAAGGGACTGACGCTCACCGCCAAAGATGAAGTCGTGACCTACGTCGCGAGAAACCTCGAGCCCTACCGCGGCTTCCACGTTTTCATGCGCGCTCTTCCCGAGATCCAGCGCCGGCGCCCCCAGGCACATGTGCTCATCGTCGGGGCCGACGGGGTGAGCTACGGCAGCGCATTGCCGAAAGGACAGACCTACAGGAAACAATACCTGGACGAGGTTGGAAGCAGGCTCGACATGAGCCGGATCCATTTTCT
>DATICE010000183.1:0-10229 GCA_035456985.1 Burkholderiales bacterium
CTGGAATGGTCCCGTGTGGACCTGAAAGCCAACGTGGTGCGGCTAGGGGCCGCGGAGACAAAGGCGCGGAAGGAGCGCCTGGTCCCGCTGAACCAGAGCGCACGGGAAGCGCTGCTGCGCCGCTTTCGATACCGCGCCACCCATTGCCCGGCAGCACCTTGGGTGTTTTGCACCAAGGGCGGAAAGCGCGTCGCGGGGGTCAGGTCGAGCTATTTGAGGGCGTGTAAGGCCGCAGGATTGTCTGGGTTTCGCTTTCATGACCTCCGGCATACCTGCGGCTCCTGGTTGATGCAGGCGGGCGTTCCGGCCGGCCATATCGCTGCGGTGCTGGGTCACAGCACCGTGCGCATGACCGAACGGTACGCGCACGTGGCGCCCGAAAATGCGCAAGCTGCGGTTGCGTTGCTGGGAGGGGTACCCAAAACGGTACCCAGTGGTGAAACTAGCAGTGGGGATACGTTGGTAAGTGCTTGAGTTGCTTGGTGGGTGGTACTGGGTTCGAACCAGTGACCCCTGCCGTGTGAAGACAGTGCTCTACCGCTGAGCTAACCACCCGGAGCGAGCGCGAATTCTAGCACTGGTGCCGTGGTCTTCAAACCCCTTACGGTTCCCGGAGACGGGCGGCAAGGGGCCCGTACAGCGCTTCGCCATTTCGCCACGCGATTTTTTCCGCGACGTCGCCCGGCAATTCGGAGAGCCACGACCGCGCGAGCCGCGCATGTTCCACGATGTAATGCCAGCGCTCGGGCGAAGGCGTGTCGGTGCCGACCATGACGCGCTCCGGCATCTCGAGGAGCAGCGGCCGCCATTCGGGGTTGAGCTTCCCTCCCGGGGCATGGTCGGTGCGCCACGAAAGCTCGCACCAGAGATTCTTGTGGCGGCGAAGCATCTCGCGCACTTCCCGGGGCGGCGCGAAACCGGCATGCGCCCACAGCACGCGGGCGCCGGTGTCCTGCTTGAAGACGCGCTCCACCGCGTCCGCGTCGGAATGCATGTGAAGAAGCAGCTTGCGCTCGCGCGCCAGCTGCACCATGCGCCGCACCACCGGCAGGTCCGCGTCCGCTCCGTAGACGTGAAATTCGCCGATGGCGACGTAGCGGTAGCGCTTGAGCCGCTCCTCGACGTAGGTCACGATGGAATCGTCTCGCATCCATGTCGAGATATCCGAACGCACTCGATAGGGACGCAGCTCCGGGATGACGATGTCTGGAGCCGCCCGGTACAGCGCCTGTGTGCCGTCGTCGTCCGAGCTCGAAACCAGGGCGCGCCGCACGCCCGCCTTGCGCAGGATCGCGATTGCCGTCTTCTCCGGCAGCGCTTTGCGCGTGTCGTGGCTGTAGTGGATATGCGCGTCGAAGATGGGCAGCTCAGCCGCCCACCCGGTGGAGGTCAGCGCCAGGCCAACCACCACAAGGAAAGAGCGAGTCATGGCTGAACTAACCGTCTCCGGCGGCGGGCATACCTCGCGCGAGCCTGCCGGCGATGGTGTCGATCAGCCGCCGCGATATGCTGATCGGCGGCGGCAGCTTCGGGAGCTGGTCGGGCTCGAACCAGCCCGCTTCCTCGATCTCCACGCCGTCCGGGCGGATTTCGCCGCCGGCATACTCCGCCGTGAACGCGATCATCAGCGAGTGGGGAAACGGCCACGGCTGGCTGCCGAAGTAGCGAATATTCTTCACTTCGACGCCGACCTCTTCGCGCGTTTCGCGAACCACCGTATCCTCCAGCATCTCGCCCGGCTCGACGAAGCCGGCGAGCGCCGAGAATCGCCCCCTCGGGAACGCCGGCTTGCGGGCAAGCAGCAGCTTCTTGCCGTGCGTCACGAGGATCATGATCGCCGGCGAGACCGGCGGATAGCTGGTAAAGCCGCAGCTCGGGCATTCGCGCGAGCGCTCCTCCCGGCGCGGCTCCGTCCGCGCGCCGCAGCGGCTGCAGTACTGGTGGTTGCGGTCCCATTCGAGGAGCTGGTACGCCCGCCCCGACAGCGCTGCAAGAGTCGTCTCCACGAGCCCGAACAGATCGCGCAGCCCGAGAGGCGCCCATCCCTGGGGCAGGGGCTGCGACTCGGCAATCTCGACCGCGTAGCAATGCCTGCCCTCGTAGAGCCCGAGGTACTGGCTGCGCTGCGGCGCGAGGCCGTGCTCCGAGAGATCCACGCAGCACGGCATGGCGGGCCGCTCGCCGCCGTTCAGGACGAGAATCTCCGCCTTGCGGAATGCGAACCACAAGGCCGGCTCAATGCGTTCTTCCGGCGGCGTCACGAGCGGGATGTATTCAGGCATGGGTCAATCACGATCCATCACGTCACGCCTTCTCGAGCTTGCGCCAGAGCGTCGCCCCTTTGCTTGCCTTGTCGATGTCCTCGAGGATGCGGGCGTGCTCGGCAAGCTCGTCTTTCGTGGCGCGGATGACGACCAGCTCGAGCTTGCCGTGCGTCGCCTCGGCCGCGGCGACGGCGGCAGGAGTAGCTTCCACCTCCATGACCAGGCTCTCCTGGCCGCGCGTCATGGCGAGATAGACCTCGGCGAGGAGACGTGCGTCGAGCTGCGCGCCGTGCAGCGTGCGGGCGGAGTTGTCGACCTGGTAGCGCTCGCACAGCGCGTCAAGGCTGTTTCTCTTGCCGGGATGCAGGTCCTTCGCGAGGCGCAGCGTGTCCACGACATCCGGGCAGTAATCGGTGACCGGCTTCAATTCAGCCAGGTCCAGCTCGCGATTGAGGAAGGCGATATCGAATGCCGAGTTGTGGATGACGAGCTCGGCGCCGCCCAGGTAATCGAGGAATTCGGCGGCGACGTCACGGAATTTCGGTTTGTCGCTCAGGAACTCGGCAGTCAATCCGTGCACTTCGAGCGCGCCGGCATCGCTCTCGCGCCCCGGGTTGAAATAGCGGTGGAAGTCGTTGCCGGTAAAGCGGCGGTTCACGAGCTCGACCCCGGCGATCTCGATGATGCGGTGGCCCAGCTCGGGTTCGAGCCCGGTGGTTTCCGTGTCGAGAACAATCTGTCGCATAAGTTCAACTGGCGGGATGTAGATCGATCCACCATCCACGCTTCTCAAGATGTTGCCGTGATTATAAACTGCGGCCATGCCCGCCAGGTTTCATTCGCGCGATGCGTCCGACTGGTTTGCCACGCCGCTCGGGCGCTACCTGCTCGAGCGCGAGCAGGCGTACTTCGACAAGGCGGTGGCCGACGTCTTCGGCTACAACGCGTTCCAGCTTGGCCTCACCGGCATAGACCTGCTGCGCGCGAGCCGCATCCCGCTGCGCTGCCGGGTGGATTTTGACGGAGCGGCCGGACTGCGCGCGGACTTCCGGGACCTGCCCATCGCGAGCAGCAGCGCCGACCTCATGGTGCTCCCGCACGTGCTCGAGTTCAGCGACAACCCCCATCAGATCCTGCGCGAGGTCGCGCGGGTGCTGCTGCCTGAGGCGCAGGTCATGATCGCGTGCTTCAACCCATGGAGCCTGTGGGGCTTCCGGCGTGCGTTCGGCCCAAAGAGGAGCTACCCGTGGAACGGGCGGTTCATTCACCTGGCGCGGATCAAAGACTGGTGCGCGCTGCTGGGCCTGGAGATCACGGCCGGACACATGGGCTGCTACGTGCCCCCGTGCACGACCGAGAAATGGCTCGCTCGCTTCGAGTTCATGGAGGCGGCCGGCGACCGCTGGTGGCCGATCGCGGGAAGCGTCTACTTCCTGCAGGCGGTGAAGCGGGTCCGCGGCATGCGGGTCATCCTGCCCCGCTGGAGCGAGCGCCTGGCGCCCGCCAAGAACCTTGCGCCGGCGCCGAAGAAGGTCGCGCGGCCCGAGGAAGCGCTGACCGCGCGAAATGGCGTGGCCGACCACGGATCTCGACGATGACCGACACCGTCGAAATCTATACCGACGGCGCGTGCAAGGGCAATCCCGGTCCCGGCGGCTGGGGCGTGCTCCTCATGCGTGACGGCGGGAAGCGCGAATTTCACGGCGGAGAAGCGCATACCACGAACAACCGCATGGAGCTCGTCGCCGTGATCCGCGCCCTGGAAGCGCTCGAGCACGGCACGCGGGCACGGCTCCACACCGACTCGCAATACGTGCAGCTCGGCATCAGCACGTGGATCCGCGACTGGAAGAAGCGCGGCTGGCGCACCGCCGACCGGAAGCCGGTCAAGAACATTGACCTGTGGCGCCGGCTCGACGAGCTTGCAGCATTGCACAGCATCGAGTGGGTGTGGGTGCGCGGCCACGAAGGAAACATCGGCAACGAGCGCGCCGACGAGCTGGCCAATCTGGGTGTGGCTGAAGTTGCCGGTAGACAGTGATATTACGGAGACACACTCCCACCACCCCGCCCGCTTTGCGGGCACCCCTCCTCGGGCAGGAGGGGAGTGTTCCGATTGAGCTCCCATGAGTACTTTCGAAGTCATACCGCTTCGCGCCTTCGCGGACAACTACATCTGGACGATCCGGGATTCGACATGCGCAGCGGTCGTCGACCCGGGTGACGCGCGGCCGGTGCTGGAGTACCTGGACGCGCATAAGCTGAGACTCGTCGCAATCCTCAACACTCATCACCATGCCGACCACGTCGGTGGCAACACCGCGCTGCTCGGCCGCTGGAAGGCGCCGGTCTACGGCCCCCACGACGAGCGCATCCACGAAGTCACGGACAGGCTGAAGGACGGCGACCGAGTCACTCTGCCCCACTTCGGCATCGATTTCGAGGTGCTCGAGATACCGGGGCACACCCGCAGTCATATCGCCTTTCACGGCGGTGACATGCTGTTCTGCGGCGACACGCTCTTCGCCGCTGGATGCGGGCGCCTGTTCGAAGGCACGCCGCGGCAAATGCACGATTCGCTGTCGCGCCTGATGCGGCTGCCGGACGCCACCCGCGTCTACTGTGGCCACGAATACACCCTGTCCAACATCCGTTTCGCGAAAGCCGCCGACCCCGATAACGCCGCCCTGCGCGACCTGGAGGAAAGGGCGAAGCAGCAGCGCGACCGGGGCCTGCCGACCTTGCCCTCCACCATCGGGCAGGAGAAGGCGACCAATCCGTTCGTCCGCGTGGGCGAGCCCGCGGTGATCGCTTCCGCCAGCGAGCACGCCGGGAAGCCGTTAAACGATCCGGTGAGTGTCCTCGCCGTAATACGGGAGTGGAAGAACTCCTTCTGACCGGTTTGGGTTAGCTCGCGGCGGGCAGGTTGAAGATTCTCTTAAATTGCCTGCAGTTCGCCTCAGAAAACTATGATTTTTAACACTATTTATCTTGACGTTTTCGCGCCACTTGGCTACCATCCGCGGTTGCTATAAAAAGGGTGCAACTCGTGGCTAACAACGACCGCAACCACCCCGCATGCTGACCCGAGCGCTGACATTGGGCGTTGCCGCCCTGTTGCTCGGCGCCTGCGTTCACGTGCCTCAGGAGGAATCGCGCGCGGTAATTAATGCCGAGCCCGCCGGCACGGGAACGGTCATCACGAAGGAGGACTTCCCGATCCCGCTGGTGGACATCCACGCACAGATTCCTCCGCCGGCTCCAGCCGCGGAAGCGCCGCCGCCCGCGCCTCCTCCGCCGCCCAATGTGTGGGATCGCATCCGGGCCGGCTTTCGCATGTCCAACCTGGACGGTGCCCTCGTGCTGCAGCAGGAGCAGTGGTACGCGGACAATCCCGACTACGTCGCGCGCATGGTGGAGCGCAGCAGTCTCTTCCTCTATCACGTAGTCGAGGAAGTCGAGCGCCGCAGGATGCCGACCGAGATCGTGCTGCTGCCGATGATCGAAAGCGCCTACAACCCGACGGCATACTCGCGCTCGCACGCTTCCGGCATGTGGCAGTTCATACCGTCCACCGGCAGACTCTACGGGTTGCGGCAGAACTTCTGGTACGACGGCCGGCGCGACGTGCTTTCCTCGACCAGTGCTGCGCTCGACTATCTCCAGAAGCTCCATGACCAGTTTGGCGACTGGAACCTCGCCCTCGCGGCCTACAACTGGGGCGAGGGCGCGGTAAGCCGGGCGGTTGCGCGAAACGAAGCGCGCGGGCTGCCGACGGACTATGAAAGCCTGGCGATGCCGCTTGAGACGCGCAAGTACGTGCCCAAACTTCAGGCCGTGAAGAACATCGTTTCCGATTCCCGGCGCTATGGCATCACGCTCCCGGACATCCCGAACCGCCCCTATTTCGCGACCGTCACCACCCGCAGCCACATCGACGTCCAGCTCGCTGCAAGCCTAGCCGAGATGTCGCTGGAGGAATTCCGTTTTCTCAACCCCGCGCACAATAAGCCGGTGATCAAGGCCGACGGCTCGGAGGCCATCGTGCTGCCGGTGGACAAGGTCACCGTGTTCGAGAAGAACCTCGAGACCCACGACCGGCCGCTGGTGTCGTGGCAGGCCTACACGGTCAAGCGCAGCGACAAGCCGGAGAAGATCGCATCCAGACACGGCATGACGCTCGCGGAACTGAAGGAAGTCAACGGGATCGCGCCCAAGCGCAAGATCATTCCCGGCCAGACCCTGCTAGTGCCATTACGCGGCGAAGCTGCCCCCCACCTGCCTGATCTGCCCGCGCCGAAGCTAACCTCCGCCCGCGCCAAGCCGAAGCGGGCGAAATGCTACATGGTGAGCAATAGCGGCGCCAAGAAACAGGTGCCGTGCGCGGCATCGGTCAAGAAGAAGGCCGTGGCCACCAAGCCGGCCGCGCGGCGCGTGAATGGCTCCGGCTCGGGTGTGACTCTCCGCGCTCTCACCGGAGGCTGATCACGCTTCTTGCTTCTCCGCGCCGGCGGCATAGAGGTGACAAGCCGCCGCATGTGACGCGGTAAAGCGCGCGCTTTCCGGATAGGCTTCTCGACAACGCGCGAATGCGTCCGGACAGCGCGGATGAAAGTGGCACCCCGCCGGTGGGTTGACCGGCGAGGGCAGCTCGCCCTGCAGCCGGATCACATCCCGTTTCGTCGCCGGATCCATTACGGGCACCGCCGAGAGCAGCGCGCGCGTATAGGGGTGTTTCGGGCCGGCCAGCACTTCCTCCACGCTGCCGCGCTCGACGATGCGCCCGAGGTACATCACTGCCACCTCGTGCGCGAGGAACTCGATCACCGAGATGTTGTGGGTGATGAAGAGGTAGGCGAGCCCGCGCTTGCGCTGCAGAGCTTTCAGAAGATTGAGAATCTGCGCCTGCACCGAGACGTCGAGGGCGCTGGTCGGTTCGTCGCAGACGATGAGGCGCGGCTCCACGGAAAGCGCGCGCGCGATGGCGACGCGCTGCCGCTGCCCCCCGGAAAATTCGTGCGGGTAGCGGAACTTGAGATCCCGTGCGAGCCCGACGTCGGCGAGCAGCGCGTCGATTCTCGCCTGGCGTTCCTCGCGCCCGCCGCCGATACCGAGCGCCGCCATGCCCTCCTCCAGCGCTTCCATGACCCGCATGCGCGGATTGAGGGACGAATAGGGGTCCTGGAAGATGATCTGCACGTCCTTGCGGCGCGGGCGCAGTTCGGCACGCCGGAGCCGCGCCAGGTCGGCGCCGTCGAACAGCACCGCGCCGGAGGTCGGCTCGACCAGGCGCAGGATGCCCTTGCCCACTGTGGTCTTGCCACAGCCGGATTCGCCCACCAGCCCGAGCGTGCGGCCGGCCTCGATTTCGAGAGAAACGCCGTCAACCGCCTTCACGTGCGAGACGACGCGCCTCAGCAGTCCCTTGTGGATGGGGAAATGCACCTTGAGGTCGCGGACAGCGAGCAATGGCGTCGCCGCGACCGAAGGATGAGGGATGAAGGATGAAGGATGACCGCCAACATCTCCGGTGCGTACTTCCGCCTTCATCCTTCCGTCTTCATCCTTGATCTTCGCGCCGGGTCCATACAGGTGGCAACGGGCAAACTGTCCGTTGCCCACGTCATGAAAGCCCGGAGCGGTCGCGCGGCAAAGGTCCCACGCCGAATCGCAGCGGTCGGCGAAGCGGCAGCCGGCGAACACGCGCGTGAGTGAGGGCACGGTGCCGGGAATCGCGGCGAGCGGCTTACCGCGCTTCGTCCCCGTCGGCAGCGACTCGAAGAGCTTGCGCGAATAGGGGTGCGCGGGCTTCGCAAAGTACGCCTCGCGGGAGGCGGTCTCGACGATTTCCCCGGCATACATTACGGCCACGCGGTGCGCCATCTCGGCGACGACGCCGAGGTCGTGGGTGATCAGCATCATCGACATGCGGCGCTCCCTCTGCAGCTGCCGCAGCAGGTCGAGCACTTGCGCCTGGATCGTGACGTCGAGCGCGGTGGTCGGCTCATCCGCAATCAGGAGCTCCGGATCGCACGCGAGCGCCATAGCGATCATCACCCTCTGCTTCATGCCGCCCGAGAGCTGGAACGGATATTCGTCGCGCCGGCGCCCGGCATCGGGAATATGCACTGCCTCGATGAGCTGCACCACGCGCTCCTCCAGCGCCGCCCCCGCGAGGTCGGTGTGGCGACGGAGCGTCTCGGCGATCTGCGCGCCCGCGGTCATGACGGGATTGAGCGAGAGCGCCGGCTCCTGGAAGATCATGCCGATACGCCGCCCGCGCACTTCGCGCATCCCCGACTCGGGCAGCTGCAGCAGATCGCTCCCGTCGAGCACGACGCTGCCACCGACGATGCTGCCGGCGTCCGGCAGCAGCCGCATGATCGAGAGCGCGGTCATGGACTTGCCGCAGCCGGACTCACCGACCAGCGCGAAGGTCTCGCCGCGATGAACCTCGAAGGACACCCCGTCCACGGCGCGGATGACACCGCTTTCGGCGTAGAGATGGGTTCTAAGACCCTTGACGCTCAACAATGGGCGGTCCTGGCTCACGATTTTTCAGCGGCGAAACGCAATGGTTTTGCCGTGCTGATGCGCGGATCGAAAGCGTCCCTGACGGCGTCCGCGAACAGGTTGGCCGAGAGCACCAGCAGCAGCATGAAGCAGAAGGCCGCCGTCAGCGACCACCACACGACGGGCTCGCGCGCCAACTCCAGCCGCGCGCTGTTGATCATGGTGCCGAAGCTGATGGTCGAGGGATCCACGCCGACGCCGACGTAGGAGAGCACGGCCTCCGCCAGCACCAGCCCCGAAAAGTCCATCACGATGGCGATCAGCACGATGTGCATCACGTTGGGCAGGATATGGCGCGTGAGGATGCGGACGTGCGGGACCGCGAAGGCGTGCGCCGCCTGGATGTACTCCATCTCGCGCAGCTTCAGCGCCTCGCCTCGCAACAGCCGCGCGAGCCCGGTCCAACTGGTAATGCCGAGGATGACGCACAGGAACAGGAGGCGCAGATCGGCGCGCGCAAGCACGGTGTCGAAGAGCTCGGGGTGCGTCTCGATCCAGACCTGCATCATCAGCACGGCGGCCGCGATCAGCAGCACCCCCGGGATCGAGGACAGCGTGGTGTAGAGGTACTGGATCACATCGTCCACCCAGCCCTTGAAGTAGCCCGCCATCACGCCCAGGGCAAGCGCGAAGGGCAGCATCACCAGCGTGGTGAGCGTGCCGATCACGAGACCGGTTCGGACGCTCTTCAGCGCCTGGTAGAAGACGTCCTGGCCCACCTTGTCGGTGCCGAAGACGTGGTACTTGGCTGCGAGTGCGACCACCGGCCCGCCGACCGCCAGCATCACTGCGAGCGTGAGAAGGATCGCGCGCCAGGGAATCTCCGTCTCACCGCGCCAGAGCGCGCGCCAGGTCCGGCCGGTATCCGCGGCGCTCCGCCGCGCGAGGACCGCGCAGAGCAGCGTCGCGACGACGAGCCAGATCAAGGCTCCTCCGGCGATGCCATAGAGGCAGCGCCGCGCGATGTCCTCGCCCCATTCGGTGGCCGGGTCTGCGAGGTGCGCGCCGCCGTACTTCAGCCGCGGGTAGTCGCGCACCTGCCGGCCTCCCGGCAGCTCGATCAGTTCCTTGGCATAGCGGTGCGTAGCGAGCGGCGCCGAATAGGTCGTCGCTTTCTCGGCACGCAGCCCCGCCGCGAGCTTGTCGAAGAGGCTCAGCACCTCCACCGCGTAAATCGTCGTCCCGTCCCGCACCTCGATCGCAGGACGGTAGTGCACGGAATCGGCGAGGCCGATGACGATGAAGAAGGCAAGCACGGTCGCCGCAGACATGCCGCTCGCGTTGCGCGCCACCTTGCGCCATGGAGCCATGAGGTGCTCGTGCCGCCGGACATGCCGGACGAGGAGCGCGATGACCACCAGCAGCAGGTAGATCAGCGCGTCGGTCCAGAGA
>DATICE010000184.1:0-34535 GCA_035456985.1 Burkholderiales bacterium
TCGGCGAGACGGTCAGGTTTCTCGAAGAGCTTGATCAGAACCACGCCGGCGAGAAAACCGCCGAGGTGCGCCCAGAAGGCGACGCCGCCTTCCTGTTCGCCGACGATGCTGGTGAAGCCCCCGAATAACTGCAGCACCGCCCAATAGATGAGCATTGCCCATGCCGGCAGCGCGATCGACGTGATGTAGACGCCGAGCGGCACCAGGGTGAACACCCGGACGCTCGGGAACAGCACCAGGTAAGCGCCCATCACGCCGCTGATTGCGCCCGAGGCGCCGACCATCGGCACCGTGGACGAGGGATTGGCGATCACCTGCGCCAGCGCGGCGGCGAGCCCGGAGAGCAGATAGAACGCGATGAACCGGGGCCGCGTCATCGAGTCCTCGATGTTGTTTCCGAAGAGCCACAGAAACCACATGTTTCCGAGGAGGTGCATCCAGGAACCGTGGAGGAACATCGACGTGATCACGTTCTGGACCTGGCGTCCGGGATCGGTGAGGCAGACGAGTCCCTCTCCCATGGAAAAGCGCGCGCCGGGAGCGACGGACGCCGTGAGCTCCCCGGGAATGAGGCCGAGCTCGCACACGGAGCGGGCAAGCGGGAGCGTCGCGCCTGCGCCCTGGAGGAGCAGCCACGCGAGGACGTTCGCCGCAATCAGGACGAGCGTGACGTACGGCGTGCGCTGAGTTGCGTTTTCGTCGTGATAGGGAAACACGGCTCGGCTGACGGGTTCCGGCGGGGCGGGAATGCCGGGCGAACACGTTAATCGGCCCCCCGTTTCTGGTCAATGAGCATTGAAATATCCGCTGCAGCGGTGTAACATGCGCCGTAACATGTTACGGAGGCAACGATGAAGGTCATGAAGGTGGCCGAACGCATGCGGGGCTATCGCGCGCGCAAGCAGGCGGCGGGCCTGCGCCTGATACAACTCTGGGTGCCGGATACCCGCTCGCGGCGGTTCGCTGCCGAGTGCCGGCGCCAGTGCCGCCTGCTGAAGGGGGACGCGGCGGAGGCCGGCGCGCTGGAGTTCATCGAACGCGCGGGCAAGTGGGACGACGATGCGGCGCGGTGACCTGGTCACGGTTGCTGCGCCCGGCGACTACGGCAAGCCGCGCCCGGCGCTGGTCGTCCAGTCCGACCTGTTCGAGGAGCTGCCGAGTGTGATGCTGTGCCTGGTCACGAGCGAGCTGCGCGACGCGCCGATTTTCCGGATCACGGTGGACCCCACGCCGGAGAACGGCCTGCGCCGCGTCTCGCAGGTTCAAGTCGACAAGGTGTTGACGGTGGCGCGTGAGCGCATAGGCGACACGATCGGCCGGCTCGACGACGCAACGATGCTCAAGGTCAACCGCTCGCTTGCAGTTTTCATCGGCATCGCCTAGATCATGTCCGAATTCAGGGTGATGACCTCCGGGGCGTTTACTGCGGCGCACCTGGCATTGATTCCCCAGTTGGAGCGCCTGACGAAGGCCAAGGTCGTGACCGCTTCGACCTCGATCGGCACGGGGGAGATGTCCATCCCGAACCGCTTGAAGCGCAGGGAGGTCGTGGACATCGTCATCGTTTCGGAGCACGTGCTGCGCCAGTTCGTCACGGACGGCCTGGTTCTGGCGGAAGGCGTCAAGGTTGTTGCCCGGTCGAGCATCGCTTTCGCGGTGCGCGCGGGCGCGTCGAAGCCCGACATCGGTTCCGCCGACGCGCTGCGGCGCACGCTCTTGCAGGCGAAATCGATCGGCTACTCGGCGAGCGAGAGCGGCAAGTACTTTTCCGGGGAGCTGGTTCAGCGCCTGGGAATCGCCGGCGAGGTGCTGCCCAAGAGCTGGCTCATCGGCGGCGGCGAGCGCGTGGGCGCGGTGATCGCGCGCGGCGAAGTGGAGATTGGCTTGCAGCAGCTGAGCGAGCTGCTGCCCGTGCCGGGGATCGCGCACATCACGCCCCTGCCGCCGGAGCTGCAGAAAATTTCGACCTTCGCCGCGGGCGTTGCGGCGAGTTGCCCGAACCCGTCACTCGCTCGAACGGTTATCGAGTTTCTCGCCTCCCCCCGGGGGGCGGACGCGATCAGGAAGAGCGGCCTTCAGACGCCGTGATGAATCCGGGAAAGCACGTGTTGCTCGCGTTGCTCTCGCTCACGGCGTTGCTCGGCTGCGGTGGCGACACGTCGGTCGCGGTATGCTTCGGCAACGCGCAGTTCTGCGCTCAGTCGTTCAATCCGGTCGCGAATGCAGGTCCCGATCAGACCGTGATGTCCGGTTCGGTCGTGACGCTCGACGGGTCGTCGAGCGAAGGCAACATCGCCTCGTTTTCGTGGGCGCAGACAGGGGGGTCGGCCGTTGCTCTGGCCAACGCGAACAACGTAGTCGCGACGTTCATCGCTCCGTTCGTCTCGAGCGCGGTAACGTTGTCTTTCGAGCTGACGGTTGTCAACGATACGAAGCAGGCCGATACCGACTCGACGAGCGTCTTCGTGCAGCCGTAGACGACCGCCCCTCTCGCGTCGAGTTCAGGGAGCGCTACGCGAGGATGGGATCGGGTCAGTCGAGCTCCGTGACCAGGAAGCGCGGCACCTCGGGAAAGTTCTCCAGATCGAAGTAGACGCGGCCGATCTCGCGGCCGTCGGTGGTTTCCACCTGGACCTTCCAGGGCCCGGGCTGGTAGTTCGCCTTCACGCCGTAGCCGCGGAAGCCTTCTTTGCGGCCGCCGACGATCTTGATGGGAATCGTGTCCTGCAGCGCCCAGCGCCGGTCCTCCCCGGGCTTCCAGTACCAGCGCACCCGCACTTCATCGGAGAACCGCGCGGGCGAGAAAACGCGGAAATACACGTACACCTTGTCGCCGGGCTGCGCGCGGAACTGCTGGTCGCCGTTGTGCCAGATGCGCCACCAGGGCCGCTCGTGGGCGAGGCGGTAGCCTTCCTCGGTCCGCTCCACGCCGTGATAGACGCCGATGAAGGGGATGGAGAGCGGCACCGGCGGGATCACCCGCAGGAGGTAGGACGCGAGAAAGGCCACGAGCATGCAACCCAGGGGCAGCAGGATCTGCCGCCGGGCCTGCGTGAAAAGCTCGGGCCGTCGCGAGCGGATCCACCACGCCGCAGCGAGGGGCGGCAGGCAGCCGACGAGCATCGACAGCAGGAACACGCCGAGGCCGATCGAGCCGACGAAGACCGGAGTCATCGCGGCGGAGAACGCGAGGAAGCATAGCGAGAGCAGCGCGAACTTGACGTGCATCCCGAGCGCCTTGAAGCGCCTGGACTCGTTGGCGATGAGGACCACGACGAGGAACACGAGGAACCCGAAGGATACGAGGAGCGATGAGCTCTTGAAGAAGAAGATGGCATAAAGATTCATCAGCGCCCCGAACGCGAAGTGGATGAGCGCGGAGCGGTACTCGTAGTACCAGCGCTTCGGCGCGGCGAGCTGCGCGAGGACGGGCGGCTGCGCGCTCTGCTCGAGGAACATGTGCAGCAGCACCGCGGTGATGGCGAGGAGATAGAGCAGCTGCTGGCCGATGGTGAGCCAGGAATCGATGTTCCCGGCGGTCAGGATGTCGAAGCCGAAACCGCCGCTGAAGAAAATAACGGCGACTTCGCGCTCGTGCTGCTCGAAATAGAGCTTGAGCCGCTGCAGTACCCCGGGCGCTGCAGCGATCGCGTCCGGCTGTGTCATCGGATGATCAGCTGCCGGACGAAAGCGTAGATGGCCCAGCCCCTGACCAGCCAGCGGCGCAGCTTCGGGGAGGAGGCCAGCAGCGTGGCCGCGATCCCGGCGCCAAGGAGCAGGGGCTCGGCGGAGGCGCTCCGCATGCTCGCCACCGCCTCGGTGAGCTCGCGGCGCTGCGCGGCCGAGCGCTCGACAAGCACCTCGCGCCGGCGCGCCAGGGCCTCGAAAAAAGCGTTCATTCGCGCGGCTCCAGCGCTTTCCCGTCGCGCTCGAGCTCGGTCAGGCTTGCGACGAAGGGCCGCACTTTCGCCGCGCGCCGCACCTTCCAGCCGAGGAGCGCCGCGGCCGCGAGGAACGCGAGCGCGATGCCCGCCGACACCGCCACGCGGTGCTCCGGGGGCACCGCCATGACGAGCGCCACGGCGCCGAAGCCGAGCGCAAGCGCGGCGAGGAGGATCGCCGCCACCGCGCCGATCATGATCAGCACCAGGCGCGCGAGCAGTTCCTGCATCTCGACGCTTAGGAGCTCGAGCCGGGTGCGCGCGAGCCCGAGCGCGGTGACGAGCAGCGCCTGCGCGGATTGAATGATGCCCATGGCTATTTCCGGGTGAGCAGGAGCCCGATGAGCAGGCCGATCCCCGCGGCAATGCCGACGGCGGCCCACGGGTTCCTGCGCACCTGCTCGTCGATTTCCCGGGCGGCCTCGCGGGCGCTCTCACCGGCCTCGCGCAGGTGCTCGCCGGATTCGGCGGCGGCGGTCTTCATCAGCGCTTCGGCATCGCGCACGACGGCGCTCAACTCGGCCATCAGCTTCTCGGTCGTCGCGGAATCCATAATGTGTCCTCCAGGCAGGTATGCCGATTTTATATGACAGACCCCGCGATGCTCGCGAAATATTCCGGCCCGCGGCCTGCTGGTCGCGGTAGTTTACTGCTGCGAGGATGCTCTGGAATCGTGCTAACGTAGCGCCATGAGGAATGGGGTAATCGGGCTGGTGCTGCTAACGACGGCTGGTGCCGCCGCGGCACAGGTGCCCGTGCGGGACATCGAACGCGAGCAGGCGATCAGCAGCGCCCAGCAGCGGGCCAGCGCTGCCTATCGGGAGATGCAGCAGGCGCAGTACGATGCAACGCGCGCCGAGCAGGATTTTCTCAACGCGCAGGAACTCGATCGCGCTGCGCAGAAGCAGGCGGCGGAAGCGAAGCAGCAGCTGAACAGCGCTAAGCAGGCGCTGGACGCGGCGAGGGCGAGGGACGCGAAGGCGCGCAAAGCCTATGACGATGCGCTGGATGCCGTAGGCCGCGCCCGGAAGGCGCCGGCGCCAAGATAGGGTGGTTGTCGGATCACCGGCCGCTGGTGATAGGGTCAACCGAGAGCCGTCCAAAGCGTTATTCCCGTAATACAGCGGGGTGAACCATCATGAGATACGTCTATTTGATCCTCTTGCTGGCAGCCTGGTCCGTGTTTGCCGCGGGCGAAACAGAAGTCGACCAGGGCGTCGGGAAGGCGCTCGCTGTCCAGACTGAATCCTGCGGCGGGGTTGTTCAAGCCGGAGCGGCGGTCGACCGCCTCGCCCAGCAGCCCGCGTGCTGCAAGGCCAACAAGGGAGTGTGCGGCTGCCGCGCGGGCAAGATCGTCTGCTGCGACAAGACGTTCAGCGATACCTGCACCTGCAACCGGGATGAAGGTCCCGGCAGCGCGTCCTAGTTAGCAGGGTTCCGCGGGGCGCGCTGACTGCGCGCCGCCGCTACTTCTTGGTGAGGGTCCACACGCCGTCGGCCTGGCGCGCGGAAGGATCGGCACGCAGTTGCCGGACCCGCGAGATGAGCAATCGGGCCGGCGCATCATCCGGCTTCAGCTTCAGGCAGTCGTTGAAGCATTTTTCCGCTTCGTCCCACGCGCCGCTGCGGTAATGCCCGAGCCCCTGCTCGAACCGGCCCTTGAGCTCCAGCACGGCCGGGTCGAGCTGTCCCTTGCGCCCCAGGAGTTCGAACACGCGCACCGGCTCGCTCTTGCCCACCACGCGGATGCTGTCGAGCTCGCGCGATTCCACGGCATCGGCCGCGAGCCTCCACGTGTCCTCGTTGATCAGGATAGTGGTGCCGTACTCCTTGTTGGCGCCTTCGAGCCGCGAGGCGAGGTTGACGGTGTCGCCGATCACGGTGAAGCCCTTCGCGGACTCCGATCCGATGGTGCCCACCGTCACGTCGCCGGTCGCAATCCCCATGCGGATGTTGACCGCGGGGAGCCCCTTTCTCAGGCCCATGATGTCGGGCAGCATGCGGCGGAACTGCTCGAGCCGCGCCATCTGGTCCAGCGCGGAGAAGCATGCGAGCGCGGCGTGCTCCTTCTCGCCGGTGAACGGCGGGCCCCAGTAGGCCATGATCGCATCGCCGATGAACTTGTCGAGGATGCCGCCGTACTCGCGGATCGGCTCGGACATGAGGGTGAAATACTGGTTGAGAAACCGCACTACGCCGTCCGGCGTCAACTGCTCGCCCAGCGCCGTGAAGCCCACGAGATCGGAGAAGAACACGGTCATCACCCGCTTCTCGCCGCCGCTCGAGGACAGCCGGTTCTCCAGCAGCCCCTTGACGATGCGCGGGTCCACGTACTTGCCGAAGGTGTCCTTGATCCGCTCCTTCTCGCGCAGGCCGGCGACCATGTTGTTGAACGACTCGGTCAACGCGGCGATCTCGTCGGCCGAGCTCGCCTGGATGCGGATGCTGAGGTCCCCCTCCTCGACAGCCCTGGTGCCGGAGAGGAGCCGGCGCACCGGCTGCACGAGATTGCGGGTGATGACGGCGGCGAAGATCAACCCGAGCACGCCGGCGATGAGGGTGATGCCCCAGTTCAGCCGTATCGCCTTTTCTTCCTCGGTGCGGGCGTTGTCGGCGGCGTCCTGGGTGACTTTCTGCAGCGCGAGGATGACCTTCTCGACGCGCGCGTTGATGGCGTCTTTTTCCCTCACCATTGCCTCGCGCACGACCTTGAGGGAGCGGGGGTTGCCTTCCTCGGCCTCGATCAGGAATTGGCGGAAGGTCGCGTGGAAATGCTGGCGCGCGGTCTGGATGTCCGGCAACTCGTTTTTCAGCACCGCGAAGGCGACGCGGTCGACGTCGACTTCGCGGGAGCCAAGCGCCTGCTCGACGAGGCGCAGGCTCGAGTCGACGACCTGGTCGGCGTTGACGCCGCGCTGGTCGAACAGGCGTTGCTCCTGCTCGAGGGCCGCGCGATCGCGGTCGCGGGCCTGCATCAGGAGCAGGATGCGCTCGAAGTGCACCACCTGCTGGCGCACCAGGGTTTCCACGCTCGCGATCTGCTGGTCGAGCGGGATGTAGTAGCCGGAGAGCGCCGCGACCTCGTTGTTGAGGATCTTCAGATTGCGCGCCGACAGCCCCGTCACCACCACCATCAGCACCAGCAGGCCGAGGGCGATGCTGTAGACCTTCAGGCTGATCGGCCGCCGCATCGCGCTACGAGCGCGGTGTGCGCGCGCTGTTGCCGCCGTCCACGCTGATGACCGTGCCCGATATATACGAGGCGCGGTCGGAGCAGAGGAACGCGACGACGTCCGCGATCTCCTCCACCGTGGCGGGCCGGCCGAACGGAAAGCCCTTGGTGAGCTCGTGCCAGCGCTCCGGGTCGCCGAGATCCTTCTGCGCCTGGTTGCGCCAGCGCATGACGCCGCGGTCGGTCGCGGTCGCGCTGGGGTTCAAGCCGAGCACCCGCACGCCGAACTTGGGGCTCTCCGCCCCGAGGGCGCGCGAGAACGCCATCAGCCCCGCGTTCGCGATGCTGCCGGCGATGTAGCCCGCGGTGGGGCGCTCCCCGGCGCCGCCGATGATGTTGACGATGACGCCGCGGCCCCGCTCGCACATCGCGGCGTAGATCGCGCGGGAGAGATTGATGTAGCCGAACATCTTGAGGTCCCACGAATCACGCCACACCTTCTCGTCGAGCCCGGTGAGCGTGCCCTGGGGAATCGCGCCGGCGTTGTTCACCAGGATGTCGACATCGCGGCAGGCTTCACCGAGCTTCTTCGCGTTTTCGCTCATGGCGAGATCGATTGCGTGGGTCGTGACGTTGACCTTATGCGCGGCCAGCAATTTCTTGCGGGCAGCCTCGAGGTCGGCGGCGTTGCGCGAGGCGAGGTGAAGATGGCAGCCTTCGGCGGCGAGCGACTGCGCCACGCCGAAACCGATGCCGCGCGAGCCGCCGGTGATCAATGCAGTACGGCCGGAGAGTTTTAGGTCCATAGGGAGAGAGAGTTGTTGGTTGTTGTGGGTTGGAGAATGCCGGCGATTGCCGGGGGGAGTATTTTACTGTATCCATCCGGCGACACCCGGGGCGCGGACTGTCAACGCCCGCAGGCGGCGACGCGTTACTGTGCTGACCGGAGATGCGATTCCGGATCCACAACGCACCTGAGGAAAGGAGTTCATCGTATGAGCAAGTTACTGACTACGCTGATCGCCGTGGCGTTCGCGGCCGTTACCACCAGCGCGATGGCGCAGGCCCAGCCCGCGACGCCGGCAACCCCGGCGACACCGGCGCAGCCCGACAAGCCGAAGGCACAGACGAAGGCGAAGGCCGAGAAGAAGAAGGGCGAACCCAAGAAGGCCCCGGCCAAGCCCAAGGGCGAAGCCAAGAAGGGCGAGGGCAAGAAAGCCGAAGGCAAGTCCACCGCCACGAAGAAGGGCCAGGAAGGGAAGAAGTAAGGGCATTACCGCACGCGCGACCACGGCGCGGCGCGGAACGGAAAAAAGGCGGGACACTCCCGCCTTTTTTCTTTTAGCATTCCACTGTGCACTACGTCGATTCGATCACCGGCGCAACCTATCCCCTCGATAAGCCGCGCTGGCGCGGCGATTCCGGCGGCCACGTCAACCTCGGCGAGGTGCCGGGGCTCAAGCGCGGCGCGATCGACGGCTCGATTCATTCGCTGTGGCGCTATCGCAAGGCGCTGCTGGTGGACGCGGGCGACGCGGTCACGATGGGCGAGGGCTGGACGCCGCTCGTCCGCGCTGCGTGGGACGGCGTCGCGGTCGACTTCAAGCTCGATTTCATGATGCCGACCGGCTCCTTCAAGGACCGCGGCATGACCGTCATGGTGAGCTACCTCAAGAGCCGCGGCATCACCGAGGTGCTGGAGGATTCATCGGGAAATGCAGGCGCCTCGCTCTCCGCTTATTGCGCGCGTGCGAACATGCGCTGCCGCGTGCTGGTGCCCGAGAGGGCTTCGTATCCCAAGATCGCGCAGATTGCGGCCTGCGGCGCGGACGTGGTGACGATCCGCGGCACGCGCCAGGACGTCGCCGACGCGGCGCTCGCCATGAGCCGCGAGATCTTCTATGCCAGCCACAACTGGCAGCCATTTTTCGGAGAAGGCACCAAGACGCTTGCCTACGAGCTGTGGGAGCAGCTCGGCTTTAGCGCGCCGGACTGCGTGGTGATGCCGGTCGGCTACGGCGCAAATGTTCTCGGCTGCGACCGCGGCTTCTCCGAATTGCTGCGCAACCGCGAGATCGGGCGCATGCCGCGCCTCTACGGGGTGCAGGCGGCGAACTGCGCGCCGTACTACGCCGCCTTCCGGGCGGGAGTGGAGCATTTCACGCCGGTCGCCGTCAGCCCGACGGTCGCGGAGGGGATCGCCTCGTCGAAACCGACGCGCATGCGCGAGGTGCTGGCGCCGGTGCGCGCATCCGGAGGCGAGATCGTGGCGGTCGCCGAGGACGAGATCGTGCGCGCGCTCGCAGGACTCGCGAGGAAGGGCTTCTACGTCGAGCCGACGTCGGCCGCCGCGGCGGCGGGATTGTCGCAATTGATCGCCCGCGGCGCGATCAGGCCGGGCGAGACGACGGTGCTGGTGTTGACCGGCACGGGGCTGAAAGCATCCGAGCAGATCGGCAAGCTCCTCGCGCTCGGCGCACGGCGGGTATGAGTTACTTTCCGGAGCCAGCCTGCATGCGCTACGCGCCTATTTTTTGGATAGGCTCCAGTAACGCGCTTGACACGTTAAAGTAACGCGACTTAGATTCGCCGACTCCCTTCCCGCGTCAGCGTGCGCTCATGAAAATCACGGCGGTCAAGAGCTACAGCGTGCATCCCGGCTGGCGCAAGAACCTCATCTTCGTCAAGGTCGAGACCGACGCCGGCATCCACGGCTGGGGCGAGGCCTACTCGCAGTACGACCGGGATCCCGCGGTGATGGCGCACCTCGAAGCGCTCGGCCGCTATTGCGCGGGCCGGAGTCCGTTCGACATCAAGCATTTCACCCAGGTCGCCTTCGACGACTACGCGCAGCGGCGCGGCTCGGTCGAATTCTGGTGCGCGGTCTCGGGCATCGAGCAGGCGCTGTGGGACATCGTCGGCAAGGTCTGCAAGCAGCCGGTCTATAACCTCCTCGGCGGGCGCTGCCGCGACCGGATCCGCGTCTACGCCAACGGCTGGAGCTATCAACTGAAAGAGCCGGCGGATTACGCGCGCGCGGCGGAGAAGGTCGTGCAGCAGGGATTCGACGCGCTCAAGCTCGACCCGCTGCCGAGCCCGTGGCGCACGTGGATCCCCAGGGAGCAGGAAGAGCGCGCCGTGCGGGTGGTGAAGGCGGTGCGTGAAGCGGTGGGTCCCAAGGTGGACATCCTGATCGACCAGCACCGGCGCCTGGCGCCGATGCATGCGATCCGGCTCGACCGGCGGCTCGCGGAATTCGGGCTCTACTGGATGGAGGAGTCGTGCCAGGCCGAGTATCCGGACGAGCTCGCGCAGATCCGGCGTGAGACCGGCCTGCCGATGGTGATCGGCGAGGCTACCTATACCAAGACCGGATTCCGTCCACTGCTGGAAAAGCGCGCGGCCGACATCCTCAACCCCGACGTCGCGTGCGTGGGAGGGATCCTCGAGCTGAAGGAGATCGCGGCCATGGCCGAGCCGTACCTGGTGGCGATGTCACCGCACAACTACAACTCGACGCTGGTCGCGCTCGCCGCCACCGTGCACGCCTCCGCGGTGATGCCCAATTTCATCATCACCGAGTATTTCCTGCCGTTCGTCGAGTTCTGCGACCGGATCTCGCCCAACCAGTTGAAGCCGAAGGGCGGCTACATCGAGCTACCCACCGCGCCGGGTCTCGGCGTCGACGTCGACGAAGAGGCGCTCAAGCGCTATCCCGGCAAGCCGTATGCGACGCGCGCGCTGCGGCAGCCGGGGGACGAGCCCGGCGGGATCTAGGCGCGCTCAAAGCGCCACGACCGCCTCATCTCCCTCTACCGAGATACGCGTGCCGAACGCGGCGCTGCGCTCGAGGAGATCGCGCAGCGCCTCCGGCTCTTCGCCCGGCGATCGCAACAGCGTCTCGTTGCGGTCGTTATGGCGCACGAATTTGAGCGCGACCTGCCGCAGCGCCCGGTCTTCAAACGCCACGCGCGCGATGAGACCGGTCCAGTCGCCGTGCCTGCGGCCGCCATGGCCGGTGTTGAACGAGAAATTTCCCATCCCGTAGAAGATGGGCTTGCCCTTGTAGATCTCCACCGGAAGCACGAAATGGGGTCCGTGGCCGATCACGACGTCGGCGCCGGAGTCGATCGCCGCATGCGCGATCTCGGTCATGTAGCGCAGCACCTCCTGGTGCAAACCCCAGTGATGCGACGAGACCAGGACATCCACCCGCGCGCGCAGGGCCGCCAGCTCCTCCCGGAATCGCGCCAGATACTGCGGGTCGGCCCAGGTCAGGATCACGGGCGGGAGCCCGGGGCGGTTCATCGGCGGGATTTCGGGGCGGATCTTGTGCGCGGGCACCTGGTAGGCGGTATGGCCGCGAATCACGGCGACGCCCGCGGAATGTTCGCCTGCCTCGTGGTTGGTCGGCCAGTAGACCGAGGTGCGCTGCAGAAATCCGAAGCGCAACCCGCCGCGCTCGATTACGGCCGGCGCGTGCGCTGCATCGCGATCGGCGCCGCTTCCGGTGTGCGCGATGCCGAGCCGGTCCAGTTCCCGCAGCGAGTGGTTGATCGCGTCGGAGCCGTAGTTGACGTTGTTGGCGGTTCCGACCGCATGATAGCCCGCCAGCGTCAGCGCCTCGCCTGCAGCCGGCAGCGCGTAGAACCCCTCGTCGCCGAGGGAACGATCGCCGGGCGGCGCGTAGAGGCAGCATTCGAGGTTGCCGAACACCAGGTCCGCCGCGCGCAGCGTGGCCGCGGCGTGCGCGAACGGCACGCGCGGGTCGTTCACGCTCATGAGATTGACGTCGCCGGTGAGGAGGAGCTGGCGTCGCACGGCGGGGGCACTCAGGCTGCGCCGATTATATCGGAGGCCCGGAGCGTTCCCGCCGGGTGCGTCGCCACGATCTAGGCTTGACAGCCCCGCCGGGGCGCGACAAGCTTGATGCCGGGTCCAGATGCTGGAACCCGGTCACGGCGGCGCGAGGAGGGGAGATGTTCAAGAACATCCTGATACCGACCGACGGGTCGGAGCTGTCGCAGCGCGCGGTACGCATGGCGGTTTCCCTCGCCAAGCTGCACCGGGCGCGCATCACCGGCATTCACGTAATTCCCGATTACCACCTGCTGATCGCCTACGAGGGCGCGTTCGACCCGGTTACCGAGGAGCGCATCGAGGAAGAAGCGAAGGTGCGCGCCGAAAGTTATCTCGCCTTCGTGCGCAAGAGCGCGCAGGACGAGGGCGTCCAGTGCGACACGCTGTGCGAAACCAGCGATCACCCTTACGACGCGATTCTCAAGGCGGCGGACTCGCGCCAGTGCGACCTCATCGTCATGACCTCCCACGGCCGCAAGGGGATCGCCGCCGTGCTGCTGGGCAGCGAAACGCGCAAGGTGCTGACCCACTCCAAGATTCCGGTCCTGATCGTCCGCTAGGGGGGTCGAGCGGATACGCTAAGTAACTGAAAATAATATCTATTTGTGGTAAGTCCACAGTATGACGCACAGCAGCAGCAAACGCTTGCATTGGGGCAGGGTTCTTGGCATAATTTGATCGCGTTGCCGTCTCACAGGCGGCGGCGCAATCCTCCAAAACCTCCTCCTTTGGCGGACCTTAAGCGCAACCTCTTCAGGTTGCGCTTTTTTTTGCATCTCCCCTTGATCTCGTCGCACTCTTCTGCCGGGTTCTGCCAGGTTCTGCCGGGGAGAAGCACCAGGCTGACGCTATTTGGTGCGGCGCAATATTCGCGTCGTTCGAGGGGGCCGCAGAGCTGTTTGCTATACTGCCCGGCCTCGGAGGAGCGAAGCGTGATGATGGCGCTCAGGCCGGCGACGATACGCCGCTCGGCCGATCCGGGCGCAGCGCAGCGTGCGCCCGTGGCGTGAGCGCCGCTCGCGATCGGCGTTATTGACTGCGGTCAAGGCCGGCAGGCAAACGGCTGTAATAGATTCGGGTTCGCCCCATGAAAATCCACGAGTACCAGGGCAAGGAGATCCTGCGCAAGTACGGCGTCGCCACGCCGCGCGGGATCCCGTGCTTCGGCGTGGAAGAGGCGGTCGAGGCGGCGCGGAAGCTCGGCGGCAGCACGTGGGTGGTCAAGGCGCAGATCCACGCCGGCGGCCGCGGCAAGGGCGGGGGCGTCAAGCTCGCGAAATCACTCGCCGAGGTGAAATCCCACGCGAGCGCGATACTCGGGATGCAGCTGAAGACGCACCAGACCGGCCCCGGTGGCCAGAAAGTGCGCCGGCTGCTGATCGAGGAAGGCGCCGACATCCGCAAGGAACTCTACGTCGGCATGGTCGTCGACCGCGGCTCGCAGCGCGTGGTGCTGATGGCTTCGAGCGAAGGCGGCATGGACATCGAGGAAGTCGCGGCGAAATCGCCCGAAAAGATACACCGGGTGACGATCGACCCGGTTTCGGGGCTCGTCGACCGGGACGCCGAGGACATCGCGCGCAAGATCGGTGTGCCGCAGCGTGCCGTCCCGCAGGCGCGCGACTTCCTGAAGGGACTGTACCGCGCGTTTGACGAGACCGACGCTTCGCTCGCGGAAATCAATCCACTGATCGTGACCGGTGACGAGCGCGTGCTCGCGCTCGACGCCAAGATAAACTTCGACGACAGCGCGCTCTTTCGCCATCCCGAAATCGTCGCCCTGCGCGATCTCGACGAGGAGGATCCGGCCGAGATCGAGGCTTCCAAATTCGATCTGTCCTATATCTCGCTTGACGGCGACATTGGCTGTCTCGTCAACGGCGCGGGACTGGCGATGGCCACGATGGACATCATCAAGCTCTATGGCGGCAGCCCGGCCAATTTCCTCGACGTGGGCGGCGGCGCCTCCACCGAGAAAGTGACGGAGGCGTTCAAGATCATGCTGCGGAACCCGGACCTGAAGGCGATCCTGGTCAACATCTTTGGCGGCATCATGAAGTGCGATGTCATCGCCGAGGGGGTGGTCGCCGCGGCGCGCCAGGTGAGCCTCAAGGTGCCGCTCGTGGTGAGGCTCGAAGGCACCAACGTCGATCTCGGCAAGAAGATCCTGGCCGATTCGGGACTGCCGATCATCAGCGCGACCAATATGGCCGATGCGGCGCAAAAGGTCGTCGCGGCTGCGAGGGCCAGATGAATCAGGAAATGGGCGGAGTAGACTGCGATTTGGGCTCTAAAGTGAGCGGTCACTCACCGGGAAATTCCAGCGTGATGTCATGAGCATACTGATCGACAGGAGCACCCGCGTCATGACGCAGGGAATCACCGGCAAAACCGGGCAGTTCCACACCAAGATGGGCAAGGAATACGCCAACGGAAAGCACTGCTACGTCGCCGGCGTCACCCCGAAGAAGGGCGGGCAGAGCTTCGAGGGCATCCCGATTTACGAGACGGTGCGCGAGGCGAAGGAAAAGACCGGCGCGACGGTCTCCGTGATCTACGTGCCACCGCCCTACGCTGCGGCTGCGATCGACGAGGCGGTGGACGCGGGGCTGGACCTCGTGATCTGCATCACCGAGGGCATACCGGTGCGCGACATGATCCGCACCCGCTACCGGATGCAGGGGAAGAAGACGATTCTCGTCGGCCCCAATTGCCCCGGAGTCATCACCCCGGACGAGATCAAGATCGGCATCATGCCGGGCCATATTCACAAGAAAGGCCCGGTCGGCGTCGTCTCGCGCTCCGGGACGCTCACCTACGAGGCGGTCGGGCAGTTGATGGAGCAGGGGCTCGGCCAGTCCACCTGCGTTGGCATCGGCGGCGACCCCGTGAATGGGGTGAAGCACATCGACGTGCTCAAGCTCTTCAACGACGACCCGCGAACCGAGGCGGTGGTGATGGTGGGCGAGATCGGCGGCACCAACGAGGAGGAAGCCGCGCGCTGGATCAAGGCCAACATGAGGAAGCCCGTGGTCGGCTTCATCGCCGGGGTGACCGCGCCGCCGGGCAAGAGGATGGGGCACGCCGGCGCTATCATCTCGGGTGGCACCGGCACGGCGGCGGAGAAACTGGAAGTGATGGAGGCGTGCGGCATCAAGGTAACGCGCAATCCCGCGGAGATGGGAAAGCTGCTGAAGTCGGTGCTCAAGTAGGCGAGGAGGGCGGTTGGAAGGCGGGATCGTAAGGAAGAAGGCAAGCGGCGGGGCGCGCGGAACGCCCAAGGGCCGCCCGGTCGACCCGCGAGCGCTCGCCGAGATCAAGGCATTGCTGGGAGACGAGCCGCGGCGGCGGGATCTCCTGATCGAGCACCTGCACCGCGTCCAGGACCACTACGGGCACATCGCGGCGCGCCATCTCGTTGCGCTCGCGCATGAAATGCGGCTCGCGACGACCGAGGTCTACGAGGTCGCCACGTTCTACCACCACTTCGACGTCGTGAAGGAGGGGGACGTGGCGCCGCCCGCGCTCACCGTGCGGGTCTGCGATTCCCTCTCGTGCGAGCTCGCGGGCGCGCGCAGCCTGATGGCGGATCTCGGGCGGGCGCTCGGGGCGGGCGTGCGCGTCATTCCGGCGCCCTGCGTGGGGCGGTGCGAGCAGGCGCCGGTCGCGGTCGTGGGGCAGAACCCGGTCGCGCAGGCGACGGTGCAAAAGGTGAAGCCCCTCGTCGCGGGCCGGAAGACGAAGTGCCCGGTTGCGAAATACATCGGCTATGCGCAGTACCGCAAGGGAGGCGGCTACCGTATCGCCGCCGAGTGCCTGGCGGGCAAGCGCGACGCAGAGACCATCATGAAGACCCTGGAGGATTCGGCCCTGCGCGGGCTTGGCGGCGCAGGATTCCCTGCCGGGCGCAAGTGGCGGATCGTGCGGGCGGAGAAAGCGCCGCGGCTCCTCGCGATCAACATCGACGAGGGCGAGCCCGGGACCTTCAAGGACCGCGTTTACCTCGAGCGCGACCCTCACCGCTTTCTCGAGGGCGCGATCATTGCGGCCTGGACCGTTCAGATCTCTGAAATCTACATCTACCTGCGCGACGAGTATGCCGGTTGCCGCGAAATCCTCGAGCGCGAGCTGAAAGCGCTCCAGGCCGATCCGCCGTGCCCGTTGCCGCCGATCTTCCTCCGCCGCGGCGCGGGGGCCTATATCTGCGGCGAAGAATCCGCGATGATCGAATCGATCGAGGGCAAGCGCGGCATGCCGCGGCTGCGGCCGCCCTATGTTGCGCAGGTGGGCCTCTTCGGCTATCCCACTCTCGAGCACAACATGGAGACGCTGCACTGGGTGCGCGAGATCCTGGAGAAAGGCGCGGACTGGTTCGCCTCCCAGGGCCGCCACGGCCGCAAAGGGCTGCGTTCGTTTTCGGTGTCGGGACGCGTGAAGAAACCCGGCGTGCATCTCGCGCCTGCCGGCATCACGGTGAAGGAGCTGATCGAGGAGTACTGCGGCGGCATGCTGGCCGGCCACAGGTTCTACGCCTATCTCCCGGGAGGCGCATCCGGCGGCATACTCCCCGCCTCGATGGGCGACATCCCGCTCGACTTCGACACACTCAACCAGTACGGTTGCTTCATCGGATCGGCGGCGATCATGATCCTGTCCGACCAGGATAAGGCGCGCGCGGCAGCGGCCAACGTGATGAAGTTCTTCGCCGAGGAATCGTGCGGTCAATGCACGCCCTGCCGCGTCGGTACCGCGAAAGCGCTCGGGCTCATGGAGAAACCGCGCTGGGACCGGGGCCTGCTCGAGGAACTTTCGGTCGCAATGGCGGACGCATCCATATGCGGGCTGGGACAGGCGGCACCCAACCCGATACGCTGCGTGGTCAAATACTTTCCCAAGGAAGTCGAGTGAAGCTGAAAGCGCATGGCGGGAGCTGAACGATGACCGGAATGACGAAGGACGAGCTGAACGCGATGCCGGTGGAATTCAGGCTGAACGGCCGGGATGTGGTGGGTCACACCGGCGAGACCATCATCCAGACCGCCCGGCGCTACGGCGTCGAGATTCCGCACCTCTGCTACAAGGACGGGCTCCGCCCGGATGGCAACTGCCGCGCGTGCATGGTGGAAATCAAGGGCGAGCGCGTGCTGACGCCTTCGTGCTGCCGCAAGCCAACCAAGGGGATGGAGGTATTCACCGACAACGCGCGCGCGCTGGCGTCCCAGAAAATGGTGCTCGAGCTGCTGCTCTCCGACATGCCGCGCGAGCGCTTCACGCTCGACTCGGAGCTCGACCGTTGGGCGCGCAAGCTCAAGGTCGGAAGTCCGCGGTTTGCGCCGCGCCACCAGCCGCAGGCCGATCTCTCCCATCACGGGATCGCGGTCAACCTCGACTCCTGCATCCAGTGCACGCGGTGCCTGCGCGCCTGCCGCGAGGAGCAGGTGAACGACGTGATCGGCTACGCCTTCCGCGGCGAGCATTCGAAGATCGTCTTCGATCTTGACGACCCGATGGGCGAGTCCACGTGCGTTGCCTGCGGCGAGTGCGTGCAGGCGTGCCCGACCGGGGCGCTGATGCCCGCACGCAAGGTGGGTCTCGTCAAGCCTGACAAGCAGGTGCACTCGGTGTGTCCCTACTGCGGGGTCGGGTGCCAGCTTACCTATGCCATCAAGGACAACAGGATCCTCTACGTCGACGGGCGCGACGGGCCGTCGAATCACGGCCGGCTGTGCGTGAAAGGCCGCTATGGCTTCGATTACGTGCACCACAGGCAACGGCTCCTGCGCCCGCTCATCCGCAAGCCGGGCACGCCCAAGCATGCCGACTTCACGATGGACCCCGCGAATCCGCTGGAGCATTTCCGCGAGGCGAGCTGGGAAGAAGCGCTCGACCTTGCCGCCGGCAAGCTGAAGGCGATCCGCGACGCGCATGGCAAGCACGCACTCGCAGGCTTCGGCTCGGCGAAGGGCACCAACGAGGAAGCGTACTTGTTTCAGAAGCTGGTGCGAACCGGCTTCGGCTCGAACAACGTGGATCACTGCACGCGACTGTGCCACGCGTCGAGCGTCGCCGCGCTGATGGAAGGCATCAACTCGGGCGCCGTGTCGAACCAGGTGAACGACGTGGCGCGCGCCGAAGTGATCTTTCTCATCGGCGCGAACCCGGTCTCCAACCACCCGGTGGCGGCGACCTGGATCAAGAATGCCGCCAAGCGCGGCGCGAAGCTGATCTACGCCGATCCGCGGCGTTCGGAGCTGTCGCGCCACGCGCACATCATGCTGCAGTTCAAGCCCGACACCGATGTCGCGCTGCTGAACGCGATGATGCATACCATCGTGCACGAGGAGCTCGTCAACGAGAGTTTCATCAAGTCGCGCACCCTCGGCTACGAGGAGTTGAAGAAGAACGTCGCCGGATACAGCCCCGAGGCAATGGCACCGATATGCGGCATCCCGGCCGAGACCATCCGGGAGGTTGCGCGCCTGTACGCCACGGCGAAGAGCGCGATGATCCTGTGGGGCATGGGCATCTCGCAGCATATCCACGGCACTGACAACGCGCGCTGCCTGATCGCGCTCACCATGATCACGGGCCAGATCGGCCGGCCCGGCACCGGGCTCCATCCCCTGCGCGGCCAGAACAACGTTCAGGGCGCCTCCGATTCGGGCCTGATCCCGATGGTGTTCCCCGACTACCAGCGGGTTGATAACGCCCAGGCGCGGGCGCGCTTCGAGAGCCTGTGGGGCACCGCGCTCGATCCCAAGCCGGGCTTGACCGTCGTCGAGATCGTGCATGCGGTGCTCGACGGAAGCATCCGCGGCATGTACGTGATGGGCGAGAACCCGGCCATGTCGGATCCCGACGCGCACCACGCGCGCGAGGCGCTCGCGAAGCTCGAGCACCTCGTCGTGCAGGAGATCTTCCTCACCGAGACCTGCTACTACGCCGACGTGATCCTGCCTGCGACGGCATGGCCCGAGAAGGTGGGCACCGTCACCAACACGGACCGCATGGTGCAGCTCGGCCGCAAGGCGCTGGAGCCGCCGGGCGAAGCGAAGGAAGACCTGTGGATCATCCAGGAGATCGCGCGGCGCATCGGACTCGACTGGAACTACGCGGGGCCGCGCGAGGTGTTCAACGAGATGCGCAAGGGCATGAACTCGATTGCCGGCATCACCTGGGAGCGGCTGGAAGCGGAAAGCTGCGTTACCTACCCCTGCGAACAGGAGGGCGACCCCGGGGAGCCAGTGGTGTTCGTCGACAAGTTTCCGACGCCGACCGGGCGCGCCAAGCTGGTGCCGGCCGACATCATTCCGGCCGCCGAGCGGCCCGACCGCGAGTTTCCGTTCGTCCTCATCACCGGGCGGCAACTCGAGCACTGGCACACCGGGGCGATCACCCGTCGCGCCAGCGTGCTCGACGCGATCGAGCCCGAGCCCACCGCGTCGCTGCACCCGCTCGATCTCGACGCGATTGGCGCCAAGCCTGGCGACGTGATCACCGTCGAATCGCGGCGCGGCATCATCTCGCTCTACGCGCGCGCCGACGACGGCACGCCGCGCGGCTCGGTGTTCGTCCCGTTCTGCTTCTACGAGGCGGCGGCGAATCTGCTCACCAACCCGGCGCTTGATCCTTTCGGCAAGATACCGGAGTTCAAGTACTGCGCGGTGAAGGTGATGCGCGGGGGGGAACTCACGCCGCGCACGAGCTTCGGCGGCGGCCAGGCGCTCGCCGAACTGGAGCGCAGCAGTTAGCTGCGGGCGGGTCCTGTTCCCCCACCCGGCTTCCTCGCCCGTAGAATCGTGGGCGGGTGGCAGATCGGTTGGGATCTGATTCCGGATCTTCCGGTACTGGTACTGACTCAAGAAAACGAGTTGTCATGATCAATTGACCATGTGGGCAGGGAAGATCCGGGAAAGATCACAACCGGTCTGACAGGACCCGCCCATAAAGCGCTTTCTCAAAGGGAGAGGAACAAGAAATGCCATTGTCCGACATCGAAATCGCCCAGCAGGCGAAGCTGCTGCGCGTCAGCAAGATTGCCGAGAAGCTGGGCATACCCGAGGAGCACCTTGTGCCCTACGGCCACTACAAGGCCAAGGTAGCACTCGGGTTCATCGACAGCCTGAAGAACCGCAAGGACGGGAAGCTGATCCTGGTAACCGCGATCACGCCAACGCCTGCGGGGGAGGGCAAGACCACCACCACCGTCGGGTTGGGAGACGCGCTCAACAAGATTGGCAAGAAAGCCATACTCTGCCTGAGAGAACCGAGCCTCGGGCCGGTGTTCGGCATGAAGGGCGGCGCTGCCGGCGGCGGATATGCCCAGGTCGTGCCGATGGAGGACATCAACCTGCATTTCACCGGCGACTTCAGTGCCATTGGCCTCGCCAACAATCTGCTCGCGGCGGCGATCGACAACCATATCCACCACGGCAACGAGCTCGGCATCGACGTGCGGCGCATCGCCTGGAAGCGCGTGGTGGACATGAACGACCGGGCATTGCGCGACATCGTGGTCTCGCTCGGCGGGCCGGGCAACGGTTTCCCGCGCCAGGACGGCTTCGACATCGTGGTGGCGTCCGAGATCATGGCAATTTTCTGCCTGGCGACTTCGCTCAAGGACCTGAAGACCCGTCTTGGCAACATTGTCGTCGGCTATACCCGGGACCAGAAACCGGTGCGCGCCAAGGATCTCAAGGTGCATGGCGCGATGACGGTGCTGCTGAAAGACGCGCTTGCGCCCAACCTGGTGCAGACGCTGGAGAACAACCCCGCGTTCATCCATGGCGGGCCGTTCGCCAACATCGCGCACGGCTGCAACTCCGTCATTGCCACCCAGACCGCCCTGAAGCTCGCCGATTACGTCGTCACCGAGGCCGGGTTTGGCGCGGACCTCGGCGCGGAGAAATTCATCGACATCAAGTGCCGCAAGTCGGGACTGAGGCCGGATGCGGTGGTGATCGTGGCGACCGTGCGCGCCCTCAAATATCACGGTGGCGTCGACCTCAAGGAAGTCAACAAGGAGAACCTGTCGGCGCTGGAGAAGGGCATCACCAACCTCGAGCGCCACGTCAACAACGTGCGCAACCACTACGGGCTGCCGTGCGTGGTATCGATCAACCGCTTCAATTTCGATACTCCTGCTGAAATTGACCTGCTCAAGAGGAAGATGGCGCATCACGAAGCGCCGGTGATCCTGGCAACGCACTGGGCGGACGGCGGCAAGGGAGCGGAGCAGGTCGCGCGCACCGTGGTCGATCTGATCGAAAAGGTGCCGTCAAACTTCAAATTCGTCTATGAGGACTCGCTTCCCCTGTGGGAGAAGATCAAGACCGTCGCCACCAAGATCTACGGCGCAAGCGAAGTCACCGGGGATGCCAAGGTGCGCGGCCAGATCAAGAAGTTGCAGGAAGATGGCTACGGCCACTACCCAGTGTGCGTAGCAAAGACCCAGTACTCGTTTTCGACCGATCCGCAGTTGCGGGCGGCGCCCTCCGGCCATGTGATCAACGTCCGCGAGGTGCGGCTCGCCGCCGGTGCCGAGTTCGTCGTCATGGTGTGTGGCGACGTCATGACCATGCCGGGGCTGCCCAAGGTGCCCTCGGCGGAAAAGATCGATCTCACCGACGAGGGCAAGGTCGTCGGACTGTTTTGATCCGGTATAATCCGGCGCGCCCGAGGCGGCGCCGCGGCGTCATGGGCGCCGGCGCAACGAGGAGAAACCTCGAACAATGGATTTCGTGAACGAGCTGCAATCCGCCGCATTCTGGGTCGGGTTGTGGCAGATCATCCTGGTCAACATCGTGCTCTCCGGCGACAACGCGGTGGTGATCGCGCTCGCCGCTCGCTCGCTGCCGCCGAAACAGCAGACGCAGGCGGTGTTCTGGGGCGCCGGCGCGGCGGTCGTGATGCGGATCATACTCACCGTCGTCGCGGTGGAGCTGCTGCGGTGGCCGTGGTTGAAGCTCGTCGGCGCGGCGCTGCTGCTGTGGATCGCGGTGAAGTTGCTGCTGCCGGAGGACGGCGACGATGGCGACGTGGCGTCAAGCGAGAACCTGTGGGCCGCGATCAAGACCATACTGATCGCCGACCTGGTGATGAGTCTCGACAACGTGATCGCCGTCGCGGCGGCCGCCAAAGGCAGCCTGCTGCTGCTCGTCCTCGGGCTCGCGATCAGCATCCCGCTGGTTATCTTCGGCGCCACCATGCTGATGAAGGTGATGGATCGCTTTCCCATCATCATCACCATCGGCGCGGGGTTGCTCGGTTGGGTGGCAGGAGATATGGCCGCCACCGATCCCGTGCTGAAGGACTGGGTGGACGCCAATGCCGCCTGGCTGCATTGGGGAGCGCCGGTGGCGGGGGCGATATTCGTCGTGGCCGCCGGCAAGTGGCTGGCCGCGCGCGCCGAGGCCGCGCGCAAGGAAGTCGTGGACCTCGGCGAGGGCAGCGAGACGGGAGCGCCGCGCTGACGGGAGTACCTTCCCCGGCCACGGCTCGCCCGGGAAAATGAATGCGTGATCGGGGGCAGACTGATGCTTAAATTCTTGGTGGCGGTGGACGGATCGGCGCCGTCGGGTCGCGCCGTAGACCATTTGATCAGGCACGTGGGCTTGCTCAAGGAAGCGGCCGAAATCCACCTGCTCAACGTGCAGCACGCGATTCCCTACGGCAGCCGGGTGACTTCCGTGGTCGGTCACGATAAGATCGCCCAGTTTCACCGCGAGGAGGGAATGGCGGCGCTCAAGGCCGCCATGCAGAAACTCGACGCCGCAGGAATCAAGTATCACCATCACATCGGCGTGGGGCAGGAGGCCGAAGTCATTTGCCAGTACGCACGGGAGAAGGGGTGTGACCACGTCATCATGGGCACACGCGGCCTGGGCTCGATGTCGAGCCTCGTGCTGGGATCCGTGGCTACCAAGGTGCTCCACCTGTCGCCGGTGCCGGTGCTCTTGGTGAAGTGACGCCGGAGAAGGCGCGTCTGTTGCAGCGCAACAACCCGCGCATCTTCGCACTGACCACCGGAAAATTGACCTCGGTCAATGGAACTCAGATCGGGATGCCGCAGTATTTTTCGGTCATAATAATGTGCGTAGGTCTCAGTCGGGCCGCGCAAAAGCGGCTTGTTTCTCATAACTAGGAGGAGTCAAACATGCGTATCCAGCGCAGCGTAATAGCGAGTGCAGTGCTGCTCGCCACAACCGTGGCCGGCCCGGCCGCGGCGTGGGAGCCCACCAAGACGGTCGAGTTCATCATTCCTGCCGGCACCGGCGGCGGCGCCGATCAGATGGCGCGCTTCACCCAGGGCGTGGTCGCCAAGCACAACCTGATGAAGCAGTCGGTGGTGCCGATCAACAAATCGGGCGGCGCCGGCGCCGAGGGCTTTCTGGACGTCAAGGCCTCCAAGGGCGACAGCCACAAGATCATCATTACGCTGTCCAACCTGTTTACGACCCCGCTCGCGACCGGGGTGCCGTTCAACTGGAAGGACCTGACGCCGGTGGCGATGCTCGCGCTCGACAATTTCGTGTTGTGGGTCCCCGCCGACACGGCCTACAAGTCACCCAAGGACTACCTCGATGCGGTCAAGAAGGCCGGTCCCAACAAATTCAAGATGGGCGGCACCGGTTCCAAGCAGGAGGACCAGATCATCACCGTCGCGATCGAGAAGGCCTCCGGCACCAAGTTCACCTACGTGCCGTTCAAGGGCGGCGGCACCGTGGCAACGCAGCTGGTCGGCAAGCACATCGATTCGTCGGTCAACAACCCCATCGAAGCGGTGGCGCACTGGCGCTCGGGGAAGCTCCGCGCGCTGTGCGTGTTCGACGGCAACCGCATGCCATACAAGAACAAGGTCACCGAGACGATGTCGTGGGGCGATATTCCGACCTGCAAAGAGGCCGGCATCCCGATGGAGTACACCATGCTGCGCGGCATCTTCATGCCGTCCGGCGTGTCACAGGACGTGGTGGATTTCTACGTCGAGTTCTTCAGGAGGGTGCGCGCGACCTCGGACTGGCAGGAGTTCATGGAGCGGGGGGCATTCAACCAGACCTTCATGGCCGGCAAGCAGTACGCGGAATGGGTTGCGCGGGCGGAGAACCTCCACCGCGAACTGATGCGGGACGCAGGGTTCCTCGCGAAAAAGTAACGGTCTGCAGGACGGGTGGCGGGAACTCCCGCCCACCCGTATCGGTTTTCACCTGATCGGGGCGCGCGACAGCGCCCCGGTTGGCGAATATGTCCTGGGGGGATGAGCTTTCAGATGTCGGATAACCACGGATCAGCGCGGGCCAGCGCACGCACCGTCGTGATCGACCTGGTGGTGGCGGCGCTGGTTTTTACGCTCGGCGCCATCGTCGGCTACGACAGCTACCGTCTGGGCGCGAGCTGGGGTGCGGACGGGCCGCAGGCCGGATACTTCCCGTTCTACATCGGGCTGCTGATCTGCATCTGCAGCGTGGTCATATTCGTGCAGAGCTTCGTCCGCCTCGGGACCGACCGCAGAGTATTCGTCACCGCAGGCCAGTTCAAGCAAGTGCTGGTGATTCTGCTGCCGTCCACCGCTTACGTGATCGGCGTCTGGCTGATCGGCATCTACGTGTCCGCGACTCTGTTCATCGCCCTGTTCATGAAATTCGCGGGCCACTACAGCTGGCTGCGCAGCGCGGTCTTGGGCCTCGTGGTGAGCATCTCGGCGTTCTTCCTGTTCGAGATTTGGTTCAAGATCCCGTTGCCCAAGGGACCGGTGGAACGCCTCCTCGGATTCTGAGCTGGCGGGGTAGAGGAATCGGCAAGTGGAAGAGATCAACGCGCTATTTCACGGCTTCTCGGTTGCGCTGACGCCGTTCAACCTCGGCCTGATGGTGGTCGGCATCGTGCTCGGTGTCATCATCGGCGTGCTGCCGGGCCTGGGCGGCGCGAACGGCGTGGCGATCCTGCTCCCGCTCACCTTCAGCATGCCGCCGACCTCGGCCATTATCATGCTCTCGTGCATCTACTGGGGGGCGCTGTTCGGCGGCGCGATCACCTCGGTGCTGTTCAACATCCCGGGCGAGCCGTGGTCGGTGGCGACCACATTCGACGGCTATCCGATGGCCCAGGACGGCCGCGCAGGCGAGGCGCTGACGGGGGCGTTCACCTCCTCGTTCGTGGGCGCGCTGGTGGCAGTGCTGATGTTTACTTTCATCGCGCCGCTGGTCGCAAGCTTTGCGCTGCAGTTCGGCCCGCCGGAGTTCTTCGCGGTCTATTTGCTCACCTTCTGCAGCTTTGTCGGCACTGGCAAGGGCAACCCTTTCAAGATCGTGGCGGCGATGATGCTGGGCTTCGCCATGGCCGCGGTCGGCATCGATATTGTCACCGGCCAGCTGCGACTCACGTTCGGGTTCACCGAACTCCTGTCCGGCTTTCACTTCCTGGTGGCCGTGATCGGGCTCTTCGGCATCGGCGAGATCCTGCTGTCCATGGAGGAGGGGCTGTCGTTCTCGGGGCACTCGGCAAAGATCAATCCGAAAATCGTGCTCGAGACCTGGGCGAAGCTCCCGCGCTACTGGGCGACCTCGATCAGAAGCTGCATCATCGGCTGCTGGATGGGCATCATCCCGGGGGGAGCGACCCCCGCCTCCTTCATGAGCTATGGCATCGCGCGGAAGATGTCGAAGAACGGCGACAAGTTCGGCACCGGCCAGCTCGAAGGGGTGGTTGCGCCGGAGACCGCGGCGCATGCCGCGGGCACCTCCGCCCTGCTGCCCATGATTACGCTGGGGATTCCCGGCTCGCCGACCGCAGCGGTGCTGCTGGGGGGGCTGCTGATCTGGGGCCTGCAGCCGGGACCGCTGCTGTTCGTCGAGCAGAAGGACTTCGTGTGGGGGCTGATCGCCAGCATGTATCTTGGCAATATCGCCGGCTTGATCATCGTGCTGACGATGGTGCCGCTGTTCGCCGCCATCCTGCGCGTGCCGTTCCCGATCATCGCGCCGGTCATCGTCGTGATCTGCGCCATTGGCGCCTTCACCGTCAAGAACAACATACTCGACGTCTGGATGATGGTGGTATTCGGGATCGTCGGCTACGTCTTCCGCAAGCTCGACTATCCGCTCGCCCCGATGGTGCTGGCGCTGGTGCTGGGAGATTCGGCCGAGAGCGCGTTCCGGCAGTCGATGCTGATCTCGCAGGGCGACCTCACGATCTTTTTCTCGAACTGGCTGGTGGGCAGCATGACCGGCCTCGCGCTGGTCGCGCTGTTCTGGCCGCTGATCTCGGCGGGAATCGCCCGGATGCGCGCGGCGGCAACGGCCGCGGCGCGAAGTACCTAAATTTTCCCGTGACGCTTGAGCCGCGAGAGCGTCTCGGGTGAGAGATTGAGATGGGAGGCGAGCTCTTTCTTCGGCAGACGGCCGGCAAGGCCTGCATGCTTGCGCAGGAAACGCTGGACGCGCCCCGGCGCGTCGAGCAGGTGCAGCGTGATGGTGTGCGCCATGACTTCGCTCATGAGCTTCATGATCTCGAACTCGAACGCGCTCTTCACCGCGGGATACTGCTCGAGGAACTGCACCCAGCGCGGCATCGAGAGCTTGGCGACGCGCACCCGGGTCACCGCGCGGATCGAGTACGGAATCGGCGTCTTCAGACGCCACGCGGCGTAGCTGGTGTCGATGTCGCTCTCCGCGGCGAAGCGCAGGATCATCTCCTTGCCCCGGGCGTTCGACACCACGCGCTTGAGGATGCCGTCGATGATGAAGTATTGCTCCATGGAGCGGTCACCCTGATGCTCGAGCCGTTCGCCCTTGGGGTAGTCCATCACTTCGAGCAGCGGCTCGAGCTCCCGCCATTGCGCGGGCTCGAGGTGCTTCAAGACGCGGTTTTGCCGCAGCTGCAGGCGCACGATCTTCGCTTCCGGATGGCGCTCGAGCAGGGGCATGAGGGGATTCGCCGCGATGCGGCGGCAGGGCAGCTGCGTTCCGTGGCGAGTATAAACTCAGAAAGTTGACCGAGGTCAAGGCCGCGCCCGCCGCGAGCGCTTATATTTGACGTCCTTTCAGGCAGTTATCGGATATTCCACCCCGAGGAGAGAGCCATGGGTAATGTCGAGAACCCCGTCGCCGCAGCCGCTGCCGACGCGCAGGGGGCGCAGGAAGCTACAACCGACGGCTTCGGCCTGGTCATCGCCGCCTTGAAGCTGAACGGCATCGACACGATCTTCGGCCTGCCCGGCATCCCGATCACCGATCTCACCCGCAGGGCGCAGGCCGCGGGGATGCGCGTGATCGCGTTCCGCCACGAGCAGAACGCCGGCAATGCCGCCGCCATCGCCGGGTTCATGACACAGAAGCCGGGCATCTGCCTGACGGTGTCCGCCCCCGGCTTCCTGAACGGCTTGACGGCGCTCGCCAACGCCACCACCAATTGCTTCCCGATGATCCTCATCAGCGGCTCCAGCGAGCGCGAGATCGTCGACCTGCAGCAGGGCGACTACGAGGAGATGGACCAGCTCGCCATCGCCAAGCCGCTCGCCAAGGCTGCCTTCCGCGTGCTCCACGCCGAGGATATCGGCATCGGCATCGCGCGCGCCATCCGCGCCGCCGTCTCCGGCCGCCCGGGCGGCGTCTACCTCGACCTGCCGGCGAAGCTGTTCCCGCAGAGCCTCGAAGCGGAAGCCGGCAAGCGGTCGCTCATCAAGGTCGTCGATCCGGCGCCGCGCCAGATGCCGGCCCCGGAAGCCGTGAAGCGCGCGCTCGACCTGCTCAAAGACGCCAAACGTCCGCTCATCATCCTCGGCAAGGGCGCGGCCTACGCCCAGGCCGACGCCGACATCCGCGCGCTCATCGAACGCACCGGCATTCCCTATCTGCCGATGGCCATGGCCAAGGGCCTGCTCCCCGACACGCACCCGCAGTGCGCCTCCGCCGCCCGCTCCTTCGTGCTGCCCGAGGCGGACGTGGTGATGCTGATCGGCGCGCGGTTGAACTGGCTGCTCGCGCACGGCAAGGGCAAGACCTGGGGGGGCAAGAGCGCGAAGGACTGGGGCGGCCAGAAATTCATCCAGGTCGATATCTCGCCGCAGGAGGCGGACAGCAACGTGCGCATCGACGCGCCCGTGGTCGGCGACATCGGCTCCTGCGTCGCGGCGCTCCTCGGCGGCATCGGCACGGGCTGGGGCAAGCCGTCGGCGGACTGGCTCGGCGCCATCGCCGAGCGCAAGGACAAGAACATCGCGAAGATGGCCGAGACCCTTGCCAAGAACCCGGCGCCGATGAATTTCCACAGCGCGTTGAACGTCGTGCGCGACATCGTCAAGGCCAACCCGGGCGCCTATCTCGTCAACGAAGGCGCCAACGCGCTCGACTTCACGCGCAGCATCGTCGACATGTACCAGCCGCGCAAGCGCCTGGACGTCGGCACCTGGGGCGTGATGGGCATCGGCATGGGCTTTGCCGTGGGGGCCGCGGTGGTGAGCGGGGAGCCGGTGCTCGCGGTCGAGGGCGACAGCGCCTTCGGCTTCTCCGGCATGGAAGTCGAGACCATCTGCCGCTACAACCTGCCGGTTTGCGTGGTGATCCTGAACAACAACGGCGTCTACCGCGGCGACGAGAAGAATCCGACGGGCGGCCGCGACCCGGCGCCCCTGGTGTTCGTCAAGGACGCGCGCTACGAGAAGCTGATGGAGGCCTTCGGCGGCGTGGGCGTGCACGCCACCACCCCGGCCGAGCTGCGCAAGGGCATGGAGGAAGCTATCCGCTCGCGCAGGCCCACGCTCATCAATGCGGTCATCGATGAAGGCGCCGGCACGGAAAGCGGCCGTATCACGAGCCTGAATCCGACCGCGAAGAAGAAATAGGTTTTTGGAGGTCAGAATGGAAGCACTCAAGGGAATCCGCATCCTCGACATGTCGCACGTGCAGGCGGGCCCGACCTGCTCGCAGCTGCTTGCGTGGCTCGGCGCCGACGTGATCAAGTTCGAGAACCCTGCCGGCGACGCGACGCGCGGGCAGCTGCGCGACGTGCCGAACGCCGACAGCCTGTATTTCACGATGCTCAACTGCAACAAGCGCTCGATCACCGTGAACATGAAGAGCGCCGAGGGCAAGCAGGTGTTCGTGGACCTGCTGAAGAAGTGCGACATCCTCATGGAGAACTTCGGCCCGGGCGTGCTCGACCGCTTTGGCTTCAGCTGGGAGAAGATCCACGAGATCAACCCGAAGATCGTCATGGGCTCGATCAAGGGGTTCGGCTCCACCGGCCCCTACGCCGATTTCAAGGCCTATGAGAACGTCGCGCAGGCTATGGGTGGCGCCATGAGCACCACGGGCGTCCCCGAAGGCCCGCCGTTCGTGACCGGCGCGCAGATCGGGGATACCGGAACCGGCCTGCACCTCGCAATCGGGCTGCTCGCCGCGTTGAGGCAAGCGGACCGCACCGGCAAGGGCCAGTACGTCGAGGTGGCGATGATGGACGGCGTGATGAACCTCTGCCGCGTGAAGTTCCGCGACCACCAGCGCCTCACGCGCCAGGCGCTGTCCGAGTACTCTGTGCCGACGAACCAGGGCATGGGCGCCGTACCGCGCGCCGGCAACGACTCCGGCGGCGGCCAGCTCGGCAATGCGATCCGCTGCAAGCCCGGGGGCCCCAATGACTTCCTGTATGTCGTGGTGCAGGAGGCTGTGTGGGATCCGCTTGCGAAGCGCATCGGACCCGATCTCGGCATGCCGGATCTCGCAACGGACCCCAAGTTCGCCAAGATCGCCGACCGGCGCAAGAATCAGGCCGCGATGTGGGAGCTGATCGGCGAGTTCGCGCTGAAGCACACGAAACGCGAGCTGATGGCGATCCTCAATCCACTGGATGTGCCGTGCGGGCCGATCATGAGCACCGAGGACCTCGCCAATGACGAGCATGTGCGCGGACGCCAGATGTGGGTCGAGCTCGACCACCCGCAGCGCGGCAAGTGGTTCAACGTGGGTATGCCGATCAAGCTGTCGGATTCGCCGGCGGTGATCAGGCGCTCGCCCACGCTGGGCGAGCATACCGAGGAGGTCCTTAGGGAGGTCCTCGGCTACAGCGAGGAAAAGGTCGCGCAGCTGAAGGGCGCGGGGGCGTTTTCGGTCCCTCCCAAGAAAGCCGCTTGAGCGGGGCGCAGACTCGCGCCCGCCCGGATCCCGGCGCGTTGGAGCGAGCGGCCTGCCGTTCGACGCGCCGTTTCATTTAGAGAACGGAGACGAAGAGTGAGAATCGCAATTATCGGCCAGCAGGATTTCGGGAAAGCTGTCCTCGAGGCGTTCCTCGCCCGCAAGGACGAGGTCGCCGGCGTCTTTTGCGCGCCGGAGAAACCGGGCGCCAAGGCCGACCCCCTGCGGGCGGCTGCCGAGGAGAAGGGGCTCAAGGTGTTCCAGTTCAAGTCCCTGCGCGACCCGGAAGCGCACGAGGCGATGCAGGGCCTCAAGGCCGATCTTGGGATCATGGCTTACGTGCTGCAGTTCGCGCCGGATACCCTGGTGAAAATCCCGCGCCTGGGCACGATCCAGTATCACCCCTCGTTGCTGCCCAAGTATCGGGGCCCGTCCTCGATCAATTGGCCGATCATCCGCGGCGATGCCCGCACGGGGCTCACGATCTTCCGCCCCACGGAGGGGCTCGACGAGGGGCCGATCGTGCTGCAGAAGGAATGCGACATCGGACCGGACGAGACGCTCGGCGACGTCTACTTCAACAAGCTGTTCCCGACGGGCGTCAAGGCGATGCTCGAAGCGGCCGACCTGGTGCACGCGGGCAAGCACCGCGAAACGGTGCAGGATGAGTCGCGGGCGAGCTACGAAGGCTGGTTCCGTGACGCCGAGGCGCGCATCAGCTGGGCCTGCCACGTGGACTTCGTCTACAACCTGATCCGCGGTTCCAACCCGGCGCCGGGCGCCTGGACGACGTTGAACGGCAGGAAACTGCAGATTTTCGACGCGCGCAAACGCGTGTTTCGGCGCTTCGCAGAGGTCAGGGGTAAGGTAGGCGAAGTGACCGATATCACCGAGGCAAGCTTCAAGGTTACCGCGCAGGGCGGCGTGATCGAGGTGCTGCGCGCGCGTGGGGAGGAAGGGAAAAAACTCTCCGGCGGCGAGTTCGCCCGCGCGGCGGGCCTTACGCCCGGCGCCTTGCTCGGCACTTAACGGTCGCTTCGCACTCCCCATCGGGCCGGCACCGCGTTCACGAGCCGGCCGCTCCGGTCAATCCCCGCATCCTGGTGTGGCTGCGGCGCACGCGCGCCGAAAAAACCGCCTCGATTCCGCGAATATCGTAAAATACATGAGTAGGCGGCGATAACCCGCTCAATAATAAGAAAACTCGGGAATAGGGATGAGAAGACTCGATTTCTGGTGTGCTGACTGGTAGTTCCCAGGCGCGATGCCCAATCTCAGTTCAGTGCTCGAGGTCGTGACCGCCACCCACCCTGGCATGGTCAGGTCGCACAACGAAGACAGCCTCGCGGCCGATGCGGAGAACGGGCTGGCGGTGCTCGCCGACGGGATGGGCGGCTACAACGCCGGCGAAGTCGCCAGCGGTATCGCGGTCGAGATGATCCGCACCGAGATGAAGAAGGCGCTCGCGAGCAGAAAACCCGAGACGCTGAACGGCGGGGACGCGGAGCGACTGATCGAAGCGCACGCAGCCCGCGCCAACACCGCAATCTACCGGGCGTCCCAGAGTCAACCTCATTATTCCGGCATGGGCACGACGCTGGTGGTCGCCCTGTGGCACGACGACCGGCTCTCGGTCGGGCACATCGGCGACTCGCGCCTCTACCGGCTGCGCGACGGCGCGCTGGAGCAGATCACGCGCGACCATTCTTTGTTGCAGGAACAGATTGATAGCGGCATGATTACCCGGGAGCAGGCGCGGCATTCCCAGAACAAGAACCTGGTCACGCGTGCCGTCGGGATTGACCCGGAGGTGGAGACGGAGGTCCATACCTACTCCGTCCAGCCGGACGATCTGTACCTGCTGTGCTCCGATGGGCTGTCCGACATGGTGAGCGACGAGGATATGCAGTTGACCCTTTCCTCGCTGGCGGCCAACCTGCCGCTCGCGGCGGAGCAGCTTATACAGCTTGCGAACGACAACGGGGGACGCGACAACATCTCGGTGATACTGGTGCGGATCGCGAAGCGTTACCCAGCACGCACCGGCGTGCTGGACAGAGTGAAGGCTTGGTTCAAATAGAAGGCAGGGATACCAACATGGCTAAGTTGATTCTCAGTCTGGAAGGATCGGTGATCAGGGAGGTTCCTCTCGATAAGGAGCGCATCACGATCGGGCGCAGGCCGCAGAACGACATCCAGATCGAGAACCTGGCAGTGAGCGGCGAGCACGCCTGCATCGTCACCATACTCAACGACTCGTTCCTCGAAGATCTGGGCAGCACCAACGGCACGCTGGTCAACGGCAATCCGATCAAGAAGCACATCCTGCAGAACAACGACGTGATCGAGATCGGCAAGTACAAGCTGAAGTACGTCGTCGAGCTCGCCACCGCCGCCGCGCCGGTCGCGCAGGACGACTTCGAGCGGACGATGGTGATGAAATCGTCGCCGGGGAGGCCGGTCGCGCCGCCCCCGACGGCGGCTCCTCTGACATCGCCGCCCACCGGCGCGCCGAGGCCCGCCGCCGGCCCGCTGACATCCCCTCCCATGCCGAGGGCGGCGGGCCCCGCTGCCGCCGCGCCGAAACCGGCCGCGACCGAAGCGCAGCCGCTCGCCGCGCTGCAGCTCCTCACCGGGCCGAACGCGGGCAAGGAAATCGAACTCGTCAAGAACCTCACGACACTGGGCAAGCCGGGCCTGCAGGTCGCCGTAATCACGCGGCGCCCGCAGGGCTACTTCATCACCCACGTCGAAGGCGTGAGCTTTCCGGTGGTGAACGGCAAGACGCTCGATGCGCAGGCCCACCAGTTGAACGATCACGACGTCATCGAGCTGGCCGGCGTGAAGATGGAGTTCTTCCTCAAGCGATAGCGGACAGCCGTCGCTTCCGCGCACATGCGCTCACTGGGCGCAATCGCCGTGCCGGGTGGGGTATAGGCGCAGTGCCGGAATCCGCGTCTTCCTTTCTCCACGGCGAACCACGGGCATGCTCCGCGACATCGCCCCCGGAGAATTGAGAACCGAGGTGAAAGCCCTGTGCTCGCTGCGATAAGAAAGCATCTGGCGCGGTTCATCATCGGCCTCGTCGTCGTGGCGGTGTTCCTCGCCCACTCGATCGCATTGTGGGGCCTGCGGTTGCCGCTGCTGGACAATCTCGAGGCGATGGTCTACGACATCCGGCTGCGGCTCACCATGCCGAATACGGTGGATACCCGCATCGTCATTCTCGATATTGACGAGAAAAGCCTCGCGGAACGGGAGCACGGCGGAGAAGGTCACTGGCCGTGGCCGCGCGACCGGCTCGCTCTCCTCCTGGACAAGCTGTTCGACCGCTACGAGGTCAGCATCGTCGGCTTCGACGTGGTATTTGCCGAGCGCGACGAGTCCTCGGGTATCCGCACGCTCGAGCGGCTCTCCGAGCGCGAGCTGCGCGATGTCACGCAGTTCCGCGCCGCCCTGGAGCAGCTCAGGCCGCAGCTCGACTACGACGACATCTTCGCGCGCAAGATCACGGGGCGGCCGGTGGTGATGGGCTACATCTTCCTGGAAAAGGACTCGGCCACGCTGCAAAGGAAGGGGACGCTGCCCGCGCCGGCCCTGACGGCGAAGTCCCTGGAAGGCCGCAACGTGGCCACAAGCTCGTGGGGAGGCTATTCCGCGAACCTCGATGTGCTGCAGAAGGCCGCGGCCGGCGGCGGCCATTTCAATTCGCACACTGATGGTGACGGGATCGTCCGGCGCGTGCAGATGCTCGCCGAGCATGACGGAGGCTATTACGAGCCATTGTCACTGGCAATGGTGCGCGTGCTGCTCGGCTCTCCGCCGGTCGTCGCGATCACCCCCGACCAGACGCTTGCGCCCGAGGGATATCCCGATCTGGAGTGGCTGCAAGTCGGCCCGATCAGAATTCCCGTGGATGACGAGGCGACGGCGCTGGTGCCGTATCGCGGTTACAAGGGCAGCTTCAGCTATTTCTCCATCGTCGACGTGCTGAATGAGCGCATCGACCCCGCGGAGCTGAAGGGCAAGATCGTGCTGGTCGGCGCGACCGCCCCGGGCCTGCTCGACCTGCGGGCGACTCCCGTGGCTCCCGTCTATCCGGGGGTCGAGGTCCACGCCAACATGATCTCGGGCATGCTCGACGGCAACATCAAGCAGCGGCCGCCGTACGTGGTGGGCGCGGAATTCGTGTTGCTGCTCGGCTCGGGGCTGGCGATGGCGCTGCTGCTCCCGCTGTTTCCGCCCCTCGTATCCACGGTCACGACGGCCGCGGTGCTCGCGGCGGTGCTGGCAACCAACGTCCTGATGTTCCAGTACGCCGATCTGGTGCTACCGCTCGCTTCCGGGCTCGTCATGATCCTGGTGCTGTTCATGCTCAACATGGCCTACGGCTTCTTCGTCGAGGCGCGCGGCAAGCGCCAGATCACGGGTCTC